>NZ_BBWM01000073.1:0-46271 GCF_001463805.1 Aureimonas sp. D3
AGACCCTGATGGACCCCAGGCGGCGCGGGAGTGTCGCAATGCTACGGCGCGCCTCCGAGACGACGGGATCGTTCTCCATAATCCATTAATTTGGTATATTATTTGTCCCACAGGCCGCTCGGCACGGTCTAATCTGTGGCCATCCGCATGGTTCAAAATCGGGATGCCGCCATGTCTCTGACTTCCTTGCCGACCCGCCGTCATGTGCCGGCCTCGCTCGCCTCGCTGCCGACGGACGGGCCGCAGTTGAAAGACGCCATGCGCCATCTGGCGGGTGCTGTATCCGTTGTCACGGCCGGCATCGGCGACGAGCGCACGGGGGCGACCGTCACCAGCGCGCATTCGCTTTCGGTCGAGCCGGAGACCATGGTCGTCTCGATCAATCTCTCCTCCTCGACTTGGCCGGTGATCCGCCGCTTCGGGCATTTCTGCGTCAATCTTCTGGCCGACGATCAGCAGGAGATCGCCGATCGCTTCGCCGGGCGCGGCGGCGTGAAGGGGGCCGATCGCTATCTCGGGGCGGATTGGTCCACGCTGGAAACGGGCGCGGGCGTGCTGGCTGGCGCCCTGGCTTCGGTGGATTGCGAGGTGGACGAGATTATCGAGCGCCACAGCCACGCGCTCATTCTCGGGGCGGTGCGGGGCGTGATCGTGTCCGGCGGTCAGCCGCTGGTCTATAGCCACGGCCGCTACGCCCGCGTTCATCACGGCGACTAGAGCGTTTCCGGCGAACATAGGTTCGCTAGAAACGCTCTAGGGTTTTTGTTCTCGCATTGTCCGGGCGCAAAAGCCGACTCGGCTTTCGCTGGAAATGCTCTAGGCGGGTCTCACGGCTCTTTGAACTCGCTGGGGCCTCGTTTTCTGCGACGACGCCCCTCCAAACGCTTCGAAGCCTGTCCAACGCATCCAGTTCGACGTCGCTCGAGGCGCAACGAGGAATGGCGAGCGCCATTCCCAGCGCACCCTCGTTCAACGCAAGCGCCCGTTGCCAACCGCCATCACGCTCGACCCGTCGTCCCCCGCCATCCTTTCAGGACCCCCTTCATGTCCTTCCATACGCCCGACAAGATCAACGTCCTCTGGTTCCTGCCGACCCATGGCGACAGCCGCTATCTCGGCACCAGCGAGGGCGGGCGCGCCGTCGATTTGCCGTATCTGCGCCAAGTGGCGCAGGCCGCCGACCAGCTCGGCTATTACGGGGTTCTCCTGCCGACCGGGCGCTCCTGCGAGGATAGCTGGGTGGTCGCGTCCGCGCTGGCTCCGCTCACCGAGAAGCTCCGCTTCCTTGTGGCGGTGCGCCCTGGCCTGCAATCGCCGACGCTCGCCGCGCGCATGACCGCGACGCTCGATCGCATCTCCAACGGTCGCCTGCTGATCAATGTGGTGACGGGCGGCGATCCGCAGGAGAACAAGGGCGACGGCATCTTCCTGTCGCATGCCGAACGCTATGAGGTGACGCGCGAGTTCCTGCAGATATACAAGCGCGTTCTGTCGGGCGAGACGGTGGAGCACAGCGGCAAGCACTTCACCATCGAGGATGGCCGCCTTCTCTTCCCGCCGGTCCAGTCGCCCTATCCCCCGCTTTATTTCGGCGGTTCGTCGGAGGCCGCCAACGAGGTCGCGGCCGGCGAGATCGACAAATATCTCACCTGGGGCGAGCCGCCCGCGCTCGTCGCCGAGAAGCTGGACACGGTGCGCGCTCTGGCGCGGGCGCGCGGGCGTCAGGTCTCCTTCGGCATCCGCCTTCATGTGATCGTGCGCGAAACCAACGAAAAGGCTTGGGCGGCGGCGGACGAGTTGATCAGCCGTCTCGACGATCACACGATCGCCGAGGCGCAGAAGGTCTTCGCGCGCATGGATTCGGTTGGCCAGTCCCGCATGAGCCAGTTGCATGGCGGGCGGCGCGACAAGCTGGAGGTCAGCCCCAATCTCTGGGCCGGTGTCGGGCTGGTGCGCGGCGGCGCGGGCACGGCCCTGGTGGGCGATCCCGAGACGGTGGCCGAGCGCATCGACGAATATCGCCGACTGGGCATCGATACGTTCATTCTGTCGGGCTATCCGCATCTGGAGGAAGCCTACCGCTTCGGCGAACTCGTCCTGCCGAACCTGCCGCTGGCGCACCCGGTGAAACGCGCGGGCAGCGACATCAATACGGGGCCCTTCGGCGAGTCGATCGCGGGAGACCGCCGCCCCGTCGCGCGCCTCGCCAGCCAGTCGTGACACGGCGTCCAGCCGAGCACCCGCCGGTCGTGGCGATCATCGGCGGCGGATTTTCCGGCGCGGCGCTCGCTTACCATCTGGCGCGCCGGCGGGACAGCGCGGGCGCGCGCATCATCGTCGTGGAACCGCGCGAACGGCTCGGCGCCGGCCTTGCCTATTCCAGCGCGGAGCCCAGTCACCGCATCAACGTGCCGGCCGGGCGCATGAGCCTCGACACGGCCGAGCCGGATCAGTTCGCCCGCTGGCTGGAGGGCGCGCGCCTTCTGGAAAACGGAGAGCGCGCGGCGAGCGATGTCTACGCCCAGCGCGGCCTGTTCGGCCGCTATGTCCATGAAGCGTTGACGCCGCTCGTGAGGGCAGGGCGGATCGAGCATTGTCGCGCGAGGGCCGAGCGCATCACGCGAGAAACGGACGGCCGCTTCCGCATCCAGCTGAGCGACACGGTGGAGCTGACGGCCGATATCTTGGCGCTGGCGACGACCCATCCCCTGCCGGCCGTCCCGTCGCCCTTGGCGCGTGTGGCGCAGGCGAAAGGCTTCCTCGCCGATCCCTATGATCCCGCGGCGCTGGCCGCCGTGCCCGACAAGGCGCGCGTGCTCATTGTGGGCAATGGGCTGACCTCGGCCGATATGGTCGCGACGCTCGACCGGCTCGGCCATCGCGGATCGATCGTCACGCTGTCGCGCAACGGGTTGCGCTCGCGCGGCCACGCGCCCGCGCCGGTCGAAGCGCGCGGCGATTTTACCAGCGATCCCGAAACCAGCGCCGTGTCGCTGCTCGGGCGCATCCGGCGCGAAATCGAGGCGGCGGGGCGCGAGGGCCTGTCGTGGCACGGGGTTCTCGACGCCGTTCGCTCGCAGGGGCAAGTGATCTGGCAAGGGCTGCCGGAGCCTGAGCGAGCTCGCATCGTGCGCCATCTCCGAACGATCTGGGACGTCCATCGCTTCCGCATCGCGCCCGAGGTCGAAGCCACGCTGGAGCGCTTGGAACAGGACGGCCGCCTTCGCCGGGTCGCGGCGACGTTGAACGGCGCAGAAGCAGTGGCGGATGGGTTCGACGTAAAACTGCGCCCCCGCCGCTCGGTTGAGGTCGAAACCCAGCGCTTCGACGTGATCATCAACACGACGGGTCCGGCCCATCGTTCGGTCATTGCAGCGGAGCCCGCGCGCTCGCTGCATCAGGCGGGCTTCATTACCCTCGACCGCGTCGGCCTCGGGCTTGCGACGGCATCGGATGGATCGGCCCTTGGTTCGAACGGCGAGCCGGTGGAGGGCCTTTACATCGCCGGCCCGCTGGCGCGCGGAACATTCGGCGAATTGATGGGCCTTCCGCAGGTGACCGCTTATGCGGAACATCTTTCCGAAACGCTGGCGCATGAACTCTCGCGCCGTGAATTCGCGAACCCTCATGTCGAAGCTGGTTCTCGCCGCCGGAGCGCATAAGCGCTGCGAAAAGCGCTATGAATACTTCGAGATGCAAAAGGCCTGTCGCTTCATACGGCAGGCCTTTTGCACAAGAGGCACCGCCGGCATCAGATGCGCCGGCGATCCGATCGGACTCGAACTCAGTTCAGCCCGAGCTTGCCACGCAGGGTGGAGAGTTCTTCGGCCAGGACGTTGACATTGGCGGATAGGATCTTGCGGTCGCCGTCCGTCAGCTTGTCATAGGTCTCGTAGCCATTCGCCGTGCGGTATTTGGCGAGCGTGGTGTCGACCGTGGCGAAACTGTCATCGACCTTTTTGACGAAACCGGCATCGTCCTTCGCGATCAGGGGGCGGACGAGATCGTAGATCTTCTTCGAGCCGTCGAAATTGGCTTTGAAGTCCCAGAGATCGGTGTGGCTGTAACGGTCTTCCTCGCCGGAAATCTTGGTCGCCGCCACTTCCTCCATCAGGGCGGCGGCACCGCCCACGACCTTTTCCGGTGGCAGGGCGAGGCTCGCGATCCGCTTGTCGAGATCGGTGACATCAGCCATCAGCTTGTCCGCGACCGGGCCAAGACCCTCAGTCGAGTTCTTCTCGAACAGGCCATATTCGATGCGATGGAAGCCGGTGAAGCCGGGGTCCTGCTCGCGCTTCTCATGGTCGTCCGCGCGCGAATCGATCGAGGCATCAAGATCGCTGAAGAGTTCGGCGATCGGCTCCACCGCCTCGTAGCTCATGCGCGTCGGCGCAAACAGGGACTTGGCCTTCTCCAGATCGCCCGCCTTCACCGCGTCGGTGAAGGCCTTCGTGTCCTTGGTCAGCTGCTCCAGCTTCTCCGACACGTAGATCTTGTAGTCGACGACGGGCTGCACGATGTCGAGCGGCGAGACTTTGGCAAAAGCGGGAGTCGCAAGGAGAGCGGCCAGCGCCACGCCGCGCAGGAGAAAAGACGTCATCGGTTTCAAGGTCTCCGTTAGGATTTGAGCTGGGTTGCCGCTTGAAGCAGCGAGCGGCCCAAGAAGTCCGCCTCGTCCCGCACGCCGGGCAGAGTGAAGAAATATCCGCCGCCGATCGGCTTGATGTATTCTTCCAAAGGCTCGCCATCGAGGCGAGACTGAACAGTGATGAAGCTGCGTTCGAGATCGGCCTGATAGGCGATGAACAGAAGCCCCTGGTCGAGCTGCCCGTTCTTCGTCACGCCGTTCGAATAGTTGAAGGGCCGGCGCAGCATCAGGCTCTTCTGCGTCTGCGGCGTGCGCGGATTGGCGAGGCGGATATGGGCGTCGAGCGGGGTGAGCTCGCCCTTCGGGTCCTTGGCATAGTCGGGCACGTCGTGCTCGCTCGTACCCCCACTCAGCGGCGCGCCGCTGGCCTTGTGCCGGCCGAAGATCGCCTCCTGCTCGCCCAGCGGCGTGCGGTCCCAGCGCTCCACGAAATTGCGGATGATGCGCACCGCCTGATAGGTGCCATCGTGCGCCCATCCGGGCTCGTCATCGTCCTCGCCCACCCAGACGACGCGGTTCATCACGTCGCCATCGTGCGAGTTCGGATTGGCCGAGCCGTCGCGAAAGCCGAGAAAGTTTCGCGCGCTTTCATGTACGCCCTTGGGGCTCGGCGGCAGGATCGGCAGGGTGCCCTCCTGCTTCCAGCGCACCAGAAGCAGGTCGGGGAGGGTCTTGATGAGATCGCGCAGGGCGTGGATCGTGGCGTCCGGCGTGTTGGCGCAAATCTGCACGGTGAGATCGCCATGGCAGAGATCGGCCACCAGCGCGTCGTTCTTGAACTGCGTCATGCGCTGGAGACGGCGGGGCTTGGCCGGCGTCAGCCAAGGCCGGTCATCGAAGAAGGACGAGCCGAGCGACAGGGTCATAGTGAGATTGTCGGGTGGCACGACCGGGCCCAGAATGCCGGAATCGGCCGGCGGCAGCTTGGGGTCGAGTTCGGGCACCGGACCGCCCGCCATCAAAAAGCGAAACCGCTCCGTCAGGCCGCGCAGGAGACGCTCGACATCCTCCGGGTTCTGCGCCAGCGTGTCGAAGGACACGACCATGCCGGCTGCCGGCCGAGGCGTGACGATGCCGCTCTGATGTCGACCGTGAAAGGGCTGCGCTTCGCGCGCTGTGTCGCTCTGCGGCGCTTCCGCGACCTGATTGTCCTGCGTGTCGCGGCTCTGGCTCGCGGCATGGGCGGGGTGGAACGTGGCGGCAGCGGCCGCGCCTCCCGCCAGCCCGGCCAGAAGCCGACGCCGGTTGGTGACGAACCCGTTCTCGACTGGCTTTTCCCGATCCATCATACGTTGTCCTGACCAAACCCAACCTTTTCGTTGAGCGTTTCCATCGTTTGTTCGAGGGCGTTGACCCCGTCCGACAGGGCGGTCTTCTGCGTCTGCGGCAGAGCGTCGAAAGCGGGATCGCCGCCCGGCTTTCGCAGCGCCGAAAGCTGACCCTCCACAGCGGCAAGCTTGGCCTCCACAGCGGCAAGGGGCGCGGGCGCGGCCTCGCCGGCGACCGGCTTCAGAAGCGCGATGATCTTCGCGACGCCCGCCAGCCGCGCTTCGATGTCGGCCAGATCCGTTCCGGCATAAAGTTCGGTCCCGCCCGTGGACAGGGCATCGGCCATCACACGCAGGGCGCGCGCGGCCCCATCGCCCATATCCTCCGGCATCAGCCGCAAAGCGCGCAGCCGGCCGCGCAGCGCCTCGACATCGGCCAGCAGCTTCGCCGAGACCGGCGCGAGACCATCCAGACTCTGAGCGGCGAAGAGCCCATGCTCCAGCTTGTGAAAGCCGGTGAAGCCCGGGTCCTTCTCACGCCCGGCGAGATAGGCTGGCAGCGGATCGATCGCGTTGGCGAGATCTGACAGATGAGGCATGACCGGGGTGAGCGTGTCGTAGGGGGCACGCGCAGGCGCATAGAGCGCGCGCGCCTTTTCGAGATCGCCGGCCTGGATGGCGTCGTTCAGTGCGCCGACTTCGCGCACCAGCTTGTTGGACTGGAGCGCCAGATAAACCTGATATTCCGCAAGCGGACCGATGAAGGCGGTCAGTGCTGGACGCTCGGCTTCACCATCCTGACCCGCCTGCGAGGGCGAGACGATCAGCTTGCCGCGTGGGTTGGAGAGGAGGCCGCAGGTGATCTCATATTCGCCGGGGCGAAGCTTGGCACCGAGCGTCTGCGACAGGCCGGGCGCGATATTCTCACGCTCTTCCAGCACCATCACGCCATCGAGAATTTCCCATTCCACGGCGCGATCCGTCTGGTTCACGATGCGAAAGGTCGATCGGCCTTCGGGAACGCGCAACTCGCCGGGCTCGCATCGGTTGTCGCGTAAGGTGACGGTGATCGCCCCGCTGCCCGACGCGCGGCCCGCCGCGACATTCGAGGCATAGGCAAAGGCTCCCAGCCCCGCCAGCATCAGAAGCCCGGACCCTGCCGCGCCCCACTTGAGAAGGCGGTTCGAACCGACGGACCGAGGGGACGGCGCGCTCATCGCACGTTTCCCGCGCGGCGAAGCATCGACGGCCCGGCGGCGGGCCGGGGCGTCGCCGGCTTCAGGAACAGCGGCAGGGTCACCACGAGATAGGCGACATAGGCCAGAAGCTCACCGATCGTCGGGTCCGCCATATAGCCGAACAGACCGGACAAGACGCTTCCCACCAACCCATCGGTCGGCAAAACCGGGCTGAGATCGAAGGCGACGGTTTGAAGGTGGTTCCAGAGCCCGGCTTCATGAAGATGGCGCAAGGCACCCGCGAGAAGCCCGGCCGCGACGAAGAGAATGAACACACCCGTCCAGCGGAAGAAGCGCCCGAGATCCAGTCGGACGCCGCCGATATAAATGCCGTATCCCAGGAGCGCCGAGACGAAGAGCCCCAGCAAGGCGCCGAGCGGGCCCGACGCGCCAGGGCTCTGCTGGAAAATCGCCAGGAGGAAGAACACCGACTCCAGGCCTTCGCGCGCCACGGCGAAGAAGACGAGCCCGACCAGCGCCAGACCCTTGCCGCGCGAACCCGACAGGGCCGCGTCGATCGAGCCTTGCAGCTCGGCTTTCAGCGAGCGCGCCGCGCGGCGCATCCAGAGCACCATGGATGTCAGGATAATGACGGCGACGAAGCCGACGCCGGACTCGAACAATTCCTGCGTGCGTTGCGGAAATTCCGCGCTCGCCAACTGCAGCCCCGCGCCCGTGAAGAGCGCCAGCGCGACGGCCAGAAAAATTCCGATCCACACGGCCGGCATCCAGTCGCCGCGACCGCTTCGAGATAGATAGCCGGCTACGATTCCGACGATCAGGGCAGCTTCAAGCCCCTCGCGGAGCATGATGAGAAACGGGACGAGCATGGCTGGAACCCGGTGAATTCGAGGACATCTCGGGCTGAGCCCGCCCGACCTCCTTAATCCTTCACGAAAGTGTCAGCAATAACTATGTTCTGGAACCGTTCCAAGTTTGCCCGGCGGTTGTCGGGGTCCGCAATGCGACCAACCCGAGCGATCTCGGGCTTTCATCCGCCATGGATCAGCCGGCGGGACGATTGGTTGTGGTCTTCGATCCAGACCAGCAAATCGCCGAGCGGCATGGGTTTGGCCAAGAGATAGCCCTGGAAGTCGTTGCAGCCGACCGCCTTCAGGAAACGCAGTTGCGTCACGGTCTCGACGCCCTCCGCCACGCACTGCATCCGCATCGATTCGCAGAAGGCGATGATGGCGGACAGGATTTCCCGTCCCTTTCCGTCCTTGGCGCCCGCCATGAAGCTGCGATCGATCTTCACCTTGTCGATCGGTAATTGGCGGAGATAGCTCAGGCTCGACTGGCCCGTGCCGAAATCGTCGAGCGCGATCTGAATCCCCAGCGAATGCAGCAATCGCACCGAGGCCTCGGCTGCCTCGAAATCGCGCAGCACCGCCGTTTCGGTCAGCTCGACGATCAGGCGCGAGGGGACGATCTTGGAGCGCCGCACGAGCGACATGATGCTCAGCACCGTTTCGCGATTGGTGATGTCATGCGCCGACAGGTTGAAGGACAGCCTGATGTCGGCGGGAAGCTGATCGAGGCAGGCGAGGGCTTTGCCCAGAAGCGTCAGCGTCAGGCGATGGATCATCCCGGCCCGCTCGGCCGATGGAATGAAGACATCGGGTCCGACCCGCCCCAGATGCGGGCTGGTCCAGCGCGCCAGCGCCTCCACGGCTTTGAGGGATTCGGTGGCGATGCAGGCGATGGGCTGGAGATGAACCTCCATCTCCGCTTCGAGATCGGCCAGTTGAAGGGCTGCTTCCACCGCGCGCTCCGAGCGGATGCGCCTCTCATGCTCTGGCGAATACAGAATGGCGAAGCCACGCCGCTGATTCTTGGCGGTGTAGAGCGCGTAGTCGGCGCCATCATAGAGGGCGCGAGAATTGCCCTCCACATCGCGCCTCATGGCCAGCCCGCAGGACGCGCCGATGGAAACGATGATGTCGCCCAGATGAAATGGCTGAGACAGGCTTTCGCAGGCGCGGGTGGCGACGAAAAGCGCGTGCTCGGGGCTTCCCTCGACCACGAAGGCGAACTCGTCCCCGCCCAGACGCGCCACCATCCCATGCGTTTCGAACACGATTTGCAGGCGCTGGCCGACCGCCTCCAATATCTGGTCTCCCAAAAGATGGCCGAACGTGTCGTTCGCCGCCTTGAAGCGATCGAGATCGATCACGCCGACGGCCAGATCCTGGTCCGAATTTCGGCAGCGCGCGATACGCGCGTCCGCTTCCGCGAAGAAAAGCCGCCGGTTTGGCAGACCGGTCAGCATGTCGGTATGAGCCAGCTTGGTGATTTCGCCGTTCAGCCGCTCAGTTTCCGCCTGGGTTCGGATCAGTTTTCGGAACCCGTCGAAACTGTTCAATAGAACCCGGATCAGCACCACCGTGACGAGAAAGATGTTGATGCCGATCGCGGTATAAACCGCATCGTTCCCCGACGAGTAGAAGATGAGATAAGGCAGCGTGACGATGGCCGTGACGCCCAAGGCCGCCTGCGGAAGATGCATCAAACAGAAGATGCAGCCGATCACCGTGATGGCGATGAAGATGGCGACATGGGCCTCCTGCCGGACATCTCCGTAGCGCCCCAGTTCCAGCGACCATGCGATATAGGTCATCGCCAGAAGGCACGCCAAAATCGTCGTTCGGCGCAGGGCGCGGATCGCTTCGGCCCCATCGATGACCTGTCGATGCGGACGCACCCAGCTCGCCAGCCGCACCATGCAGACGAAAACCAGCGCCATCGGCACCCAGACGGTCATCCAGACAGGCGCAATAGCGTAATGCGTGTAGGAAACGATCAGCGCATTCACGGTGAGCAGAGCGTAGAGAAGCGGAATTTGCCGCCGAAGCTCCTTCAGCTGGGCCGAAGCGAGAGCCGGGTCCACGGATCGAAGGGTCAACCAATCCCCGAAGGATTTCAACACCATCACTTGGCTTCCACTTGGTCCGACGGACTTGGCGTCCAAAGCCCGAGCCGTTCGAGGTTCGCCCTCGTTCGGCATCGGGCGCCAACGCTCCCTTGCGTCGCCAACCCTAGTTTGGATTCACGAATTTCCCGTTCACGGACGGGTGACGTAGCGGAAAATCCGTAGCGGACTGACATGTTTGCGAAACCGGCCGGCACCATCGCCGACCGTTTGCCGCTGTGGCGGCGGGCGCGACCCGCATTGCCCCGATGCCGGACACTCGCTAGTCTGTGATCGAAACAAGCGATCAAGGGGCCGTCGCGGGAGCAGCGCGCCAGCATCGCCGTCTTGGGTCGCCGACGCTCACAGGCGTTCGATGGGTATGAACGCCCCCGCCACAGCGCTCAGTTCCCGACCGTGAACCCATCGCAGGCCCGTCCATGCAGATCCGCCATCTCCGCTATTTCGTGACGCTGGCGCGGGTCGGGCATTTCCGGCGCGCCGCCGAAAGCTGCGGCGTGTCGCAACCCACGCTCTCGGCCGGCATCGGCTCGCTGGAGACGACGATGGGTGTGGAGCTCGTGCGGCGGGACCGACGCTTCGTCGGCCTGACGGAGGAGGGCGAGGCCGCGCTGCCCTGGGCGCAGCAGATGCTTCATGACTTCGACAGCCTGCTGCGGGCGGCCGGGCGGCCCGGCATCGGGCTGACGGGGCGTGTTCGGCTCGGCGTCATCCCCGCCGCCATGCCGGCGGTCGGCGCCATCGCCCCGGTGCTCGCGGCCGAGCATCCCGAATTGCAGCTGGTCGTCCTGTCCATGACCTCGCGCGAGATCGAGCGCGCGCTTCACGCACACGACATCGAAGGCGGCATCACCTATCTCGATAACGAACCCTTGTCGGGCGTGATCAGCTGGACCTTCTACGAGGAACATTATCGCTTCGCGACCCCCGCGAAAGGCCCCTTTGCGGGCCGCACGTCCATCACCTGGGCGGAAGCTGCCGCAGCGCCGCTCTGCCTCCTGACACGAGATATGCAGAACCGGCGCATTCTCGACGCGCAGATGGAGCGCGTCGGCATGGAGCCGCGCCCGCGCGCCACGGCCAATTCCTACGCCGCGCTTTTGTCGTTTGTGGGCATGGGCGAGTTGTCCTCGATCCTGCCCCATCCCCAGGCGGGAACCGCCGCGCGCGATCCGAGCATCCTGATCCTGCCCTTCGACGACCCGTCGCCGCCGCAGGCCGTCGGTCTCGTCGTGCTCGATCGTCATCCCATGTCGCCGCTGACGCGGGCCGTTCTCACCTGCGTGCGGTCGGTGGAATTCCGCAAGCGGATCGAGTCCCTTCGAAACTCGGATGAACCGGTCTCGTGATAGATTTCCTCTATCATTGATTGATCCATCCAGATTTGACTCGTTCCAAATTTCCCTCAACCCTCACGGGATAAGAAGGGGCGCGGTGTGATCACCGTAAGCCTCGCAATTGGGGGAAGAGATGAGTTCAACGACCCAAGCCGCCCGCCCGCCTGGAACGGGCTTTCTCGACCGGGAAAACACGGTCGCGAAAGCCGGATTCAACCGCTGGCTGATCCCGCCCTGCGCGCTCGCCATCCATCTGTGCATCGGCATGGCCTATGGCTTCTCGGTGTTCTGGCTGCCCTTGTCGCGCGCCATCGGCGTCAGCCAAGCCGTCGCCTGCGAGGGCATGACGCTCGGCTCCGCCCTGTTCACGACAACGTGCGACTGGCGCGTGTCGGACCTTCTCTGGATGTACACGCTCTTCTTCGTCGTGCTCGGCGCCTCCGCCGCCATCTGGGGCGGTTGGCTGGAGCGGGCGGGTCCGCGCAAAGCGGGCCTCGTAGCTGCCCTCTGCTGGTGCGGCGGCATGGTGATCTCGGCCCTTGGCATCTATGTGCACCAGCTCTGGCTGATGTGGCTGGGCTCCGGCATTATCGGCGGCGTCGGGCTTGGCCTCGGCTATATCTCGCCCGTCTCGACCCTCATCAAATGGTTTCCCGACCGGCGCGGCATGGCGACCGGCATGGCCATCATGGGCTTTGGCGGCGGCGCGATGATCGGCTCGCCGCTCGCCGACATGCTGATGCGCCATTTCGCGACCGCCCAGGGGGTCGGCGTCTGGCAGACGTTCCTGGTGCTCGCGGCCGGCTACTTCGTCTTCATGGTGGCCGGCGCGCTCGGTTACCGCGTACCCCCTGAGAATTGGCGTCCGGCAGGGTGGACACCGCCGGCGGCCACCGGCAACCGCATGATCGCGACCGGCGACGTGCACCTCAAGGACGCGCACAAGACCCCGCAGTTCTGGCTGATCTGGACCGTGCTCCTCCTCAACGTGACGGCTTCGATCGGCCTGATCGGCGTCGCCTCGCCCATGCTGCAGGAAATCTTCGGCGGCCGGTTGATCGGCGCGGACGGCGTCGCCTTCCTGAACTTCACCCCCGAGCAGCGCACGGCCGCGGCCGCCGTCGGCGCCGGCTTCGTCGGCCTTGTCTCGCTGTTCAATATCGGCGGGCGCTTCTTCTGGGCGTCCTTCTCCGACAAGCTCGGCCGCAAGACCATGTATGCGGTGATCCTGGCGCTCGGCATCGCGCTCTATGCCGCGCTGATCCCCTTCGCAGCGTCAAGCCGCCTGCTGTTCGTCTTCGTCGCGTCCTTCTGCGTGATCGCCTCCATGTATGGCGGCGGCTTCGCCACCGTGCCGGCCTATCTCGCCGACGTCTTCGGCACCAAGTTCGTCGGCGCGATCCACGGACGCCTCCTGACGGCTTGGTCGCTGGCAGGCATCTTCGGCGGTCTCATCACCGGCAATATCCGCGATGCGCGGATCGCCTCCGGCGTGCCGCGCGAGGCGGTCTATCAGCCGATCTTCTTCACCATGGCGGCGCTTCTGGCGGTGGGCTTCGTGGCCAACCTCCTGGTGCGGCCGGTGGCGGAGAAATGGCAGATGCGCCAGGAGGCCAAGGGCGGGGCCAAGCCGAAGCTTGCGACCGTCTCTTCGACCGCTGCGGCAAGCGTCGGCGGCGACTACGGCATCGGACGCGGCGGCGTCAGCGGCCCGGCCGTGATCGCCTGGCTGGCCGTTGGCCTGCCGCTTCTCTGGGGCGTCTACATCACGCTCATGAAGGCGACAGCCCTCTTCTAATCTCAATTCAGGCCGGCGCGCTTCCGCTGCGCCGGCCTTCCATTCTTTCGGGAGACCTTCATGCTCGATTCCGCACGGCGCTCCGCACCCTTCGACCGCGAACGGCTCGATGAGATCATCGCCGCGCATCAGAACCGGGCCGGCGCGCTCCTGCCGATCCTTCACGACATTCAGGGCGAGTTCGGCATGGTGGACGACGCCACCGTTCCCGTAATCGCCGAGGCGCTGAACCTGTCGCGCGCGGACGTGCACGGCGTTCTCACCTTCTACCACGACTTCCGCCGCCAGCCGGCCGGGCGTACCGTGGTCAAGATCTGTGCCGCCGAAGCCTGTCAGGCGGCGGGCGGGCGCCGGTTGCAGGCGGCTGCCGAACGGCTTCTGGGCGTGCCGATGGACGCAACCACCGGCGACGGCGCGGCGACGCTGGAGCCGGTCTATTGCCTCGGCCTTTGCTCCGTCGCGCCCGCCGCCATGGTGGACGGCAAGCTCCACGGCCGCTTGAGCGAAGACCGACTGACCACCATTATCGAGGAGGCGATCCGATGAGCGCGCCCATCCGCATCTTCGCGCCGCGCGACGCGGCCGCCGTCGCCGTCGGGGCAGACGAAGTCGCCGCCGCCTTTGCCGCATCCGGGCACGCGCTGGAGATCGTGCGCACGGGCTCGCGTGGGATGCACTGGCTGGAGCCGCTGGTCGAAGTCGAGACACCGAACGGGCGTATCGGCTACGGCCCCGTCACCACAGGTGACGTCGTCTCGCTTCTCGCCACCGGGTTTCTGGACGGCGGCGCGCATCCGCTCCGCATCGGGCGGCCGGAAGAGCACCCGTTCCTGGCGCGCCAAACCCGCTCCACCATGGCGCTCTGCGGTGTGGTCGATCCGCGCTCGGAAAGCGATTATGCTTCGCATGGCGGCTGGCGCGGCCTGAAGGCCGCCCTTGGCATGGACGCCGAGGCGCGCGTCAAGACGGTCTCGGCGTCGGGCCTTCGCGGGCGCGGCGGCGCGGGCTTCCCGACCGGCATCAAGTGGGACACGGTGCGCCGCGCTGTGGCGGACCAGAAATATATCGTCTGCAACGCCGACGAGGGGGATTCCGGCACCTTCGCCGACCGGATGACCATGGAAGGCGATCCGTTCCGGCTGGTCGAGGGCATGACGATTGCCGGAGTCTCGGTCGGCGCGACCTATGGCTATATCTATATCCGCTCCGAATATCCGCACGCGATCGAGGCGATGGAACAGGCCATCCTCGGCGCGCGGCGCGCCGGGTGGCTGGGCGCATCGGTGGGCGGTTCCGGCCTCGCCTTCGACATGGAAGTGCGCGTCGGCGCGGGGGCCTATGTCTGCGGCGAGGAAACCTCGCTTCTGAACTCCATCGAGGGCAGGCGCGGCATCGTGCGCGCCAAGCCTCCGCTGCCCGCGCTCAAGGGCCTGTTCGGCAAGCCGACGGTCGTCAACAACGTCCTGTCCCTCGCCGCCGTGCCTGCGATCTTCGCCGAAGGCCCGGAAGCCTATGAGCGGCTCGGCCTCGGGCGCTCGCGCGGCACCATGCCCGTGCAACTCGCCGGCAACGTGAAATATGGCGGCCTGGTCGAGGTGCCCTTCGGCATCACACTCGGCGAGCTCGTCAACGAGATCGGCGGCGGCACGGCCTCGGGCCGGCCGGTGCGCGCGGTGCAGGTCGGCGGCCCGCTCGGCGCCTACTTTCCGCCTTCGCTCTTCGACACGCCCTTCGACTACGAGGAATTCACCAAGCGCGACGGCCTCATCGGCCATGGCGGCATCACCGTCTTCGACGACACGGTGGACATGGCCCATATGGCGCGCTTCGCCATGGAGTTCTGCGCGGCGGAAAGCTGCGGCAAGTGCACGCCCTGCCGCATCGGTGCGGTACGGGGCGTCGAGACCGTGGACCGCATCCTCGCCAAACGCGAGGCCCGCCAGCCGGTCGGTGCCGAACTCACGCTCCTCGCCGATCTCTGCGACACGATGAAGTTCGGCTCGCTCTGTGCGCTCGGCGGTTTCACGCCCTATCCCGTCACCAGCGCCATGACCCATTTCCCCGAAGATTTCGACCTCGACGCTCAGCCCCTTCCGGCCGGGCTCCAGGCGGCGGAATAAGGAGGACGTCCCCATGTCTCTCGTTCCCGAAACCGACTACGGCACGCCCGCCCGTCACGCCGACAAACAGGTAACGCTGACCATCGACGGCGAGACGATCTCCGTCCCCATCGGCACGAGCTTGATGCGCGCGGCGGCCGAGATGGGCACCAAGATCCCCAAGCTCTGCGCGACGGACTCGCTCGAGCCCTTCGGCTCCTGCCGCATGTGCCTCGTCGAGGTCGAAGGCATGCGCGGCACGCCGGCCTCCTGCACGACGCTTGTGGCCGAGGGCATGGTGGTGAAGACGCAGACCGACCGGCTGGCGAAGCTGCGCCGGGGCGTGATGGAGCTTTACATCTCCGACCACCCACTGGACTGCCTGACCTGCTCTGCCAATGGCGACTGCGAATTGCAGGACACGGCCGGGGAAGTCGGCCTTCGCGAGGTCCGATACGGCCAGCATGGCGAAAACCATGTTCACGCTCACGAGCATGGGGCCCCGAACCCGCTCTTCATGGAGAAGGATCTCTCCAACCCCTATTTCCAGTATGACCCGTCGAAATGCATCGTCTGCTCGCGCTGCGTGCGGGCCTGCGAGGAGGTGCAGGGCACCTTCGCGCTGACGATCGCCGGCCGAGGATTCGACAGCCGCGTGTCGCCCAGCCAGGGTCAGGACTTCTTCTCCTCCGAATGCGTCTCCTGCGGCGCCTGCGTGCAGGCTTGCCCGACCGCGACACTGATGGAGAAGTCGGTCGTCGCAATGGGCGTGCCGGAGCACTCGAAGGTCACGACCTGCGCCTATTGCGGCGTCGGCTGCTCGTTCAAGGCCGAGATGCGCGGCGAGGAACTGGTGCGCATGGTGCCATGGAAGGACGGCAAGGCCAACCACGGGCATAGCTGCGTCAAGGGCCGCTTCGCCTATGGCTACGCCAACCATCGCGAACGCATCACCTCGCCGATGATCCGCGCCTCGACGTCCGAGCCCTGGCGCGAAGTCTCATGGGAGGAGGCGATTGCTCACACGGCCTCCGAGTTCCGCCGCATCCAGGCGAAATACGGACGCAATTCCGTGGGCGGCATCACCTCGTCCCGCTGCACGAACGAAGAGACCTTCCTCGTCCAGAAGCTGATCCGCGCGGGCTTTGGCAACAACAATGTCGACACCTGCGCCCGCGTCTGCCACTCGCCGACCGGCTACGGCCTGAAGACGACGCTCGGCACCTCGGCGGGCACGCAGGACTTCGATTCCGTCGAGGAAGCCGACGTCATCCTCGTGATCGGCGCCAACCCGACCGACGGCCACCCGGTCTTCGCCAGCCGCATGAAGAAGCGCCTGCGCGAGGGTGCCGAACTCATCGTCATCGATCCGCGCCGCATCGACCTCGTGAAGACGCCCCATGTCGAGGCCGCGCACCATCTGCCGCTGCGCCCCGGCACCAACGTCGCCGTGCTCACCGCCATGGCGCATGTGATTGTGACCGAAGGGCTGGTGGACGAAGCTTACGTGCGCGAGCGCTGCGACCTGGAGGCATTCCAGGCCTGGGCCGAGTTCGTGTCGGACGCTTCGCGCTCGCCCGAAGCGACGGAGCCGATGACGCGCGTGCCGGCCGACGATCTTCGCGCCGCCGCCCGCCTCTACGCCACCGGCGGTCGCGCCGCGATCTACTACGGTCTCGGCGTGACGGAGCACTCCCAAGGCTCCACCACCGTCATGGCGATCGCGAACCTTGCCATGGCCACCGGCAATATCGGCGTGCGGGGCGCGGGCGTGAACCCGCTGCGCGGCCAGAACAACGTGCAGGGCGCCTGCGACATGGGCTCCTTCCCGCACGAACTGTCGGGCTATCGCCACGTGTCGGACGATACGGCGCGCGCGCTGTTCGAGACCATGTGGGGTGTCGAGCTGGACGACGAGCCGGGGATGCGCATTCCCAACATGCTGGACGCCGCCGTCGAGGGCGAGTTCAAGGGCATCTACATCCAGGGCGAGGACATCCTCCAGTCCGATCCCAACACGCGCCACGTCACGGCCGGCCTCGCGGCCATGGAATGCGTGGTTGTGCAGGACCTGTTCCTGAACGAGACGGCCGTTCATGCCCATGTCTTCCTGCCGGGCTCGACCTTCCTCGAAAAGGACGGCACCTTCACCAACGCCGAGCGCCGCATCCAGCGCGTGCGCCGCGTGATGAAGCCGAAAAACGGCTATGCTGACTGGGAGATCACGCAGCTCCTCGCCAACGCGCTCGGCTTCCCGATGAACTACGCGCACCCGAGCGAGATCATGGACGAGATCGCGGCGCTCACCCCGACCTTCGCGGGCGTGTCCTACAAGCGATTGGAGACGGAAAGCCTCCAGTGGCCCGTCACCGACAAGGCTCCGCTCGGCACGCCGCTCATGCACATGGAAGGCTTCGTGCGCGGCAAGGGCCTCTTCGTCGTCACCGAATATGTGCCGACCGACGAGAAGGTCGGCCCGCGCTTCCCGCTGCTGCTCACCACCGGCCGCATCCTGTCGCAGTACAATGTCGGCGCGCAGACGCGGCGCACCGACAACGTGATGTGGCATGAGGAGGATCTATTGGAGATCCACCCGCATGACGCCGAAGAGCGTGGCATTCGCGAGGGGGCCTTCGTCAAGGTCGCGAGCCGGGCAGGCGACACCACCCTGCGCGCGAAGATCACGACCCGCGTCGCGCCGGGCGTCGTCTACACGACCTTCCACCATCCGCTGACGCAAGCGAATGTCGTGACGACGGACTATTCCGACTGGGCCACCAACTGCCCGGAATACAAGGTGACGGCGGTGCAGGTCTCGCCCTCCAACGGGCCTTCGGACTGGCAGGAGAGCTACAACACCTTCGCCACCACCTCGCGCCGCGTCGCCCAGGCGGAGCCTGCCGAATGAGCGCTGCGGAGGAAAAGCATGGCGGCGAGGCCGAGCGCCTCGTCATCATGGTCAATCAGGTCGCACAGTTCTTCGAAAGCCAGGCGCACGAACCGGGCGTTCTGGGGATCGCCGATCATGTGGCGGCCTTCTGGACGCCGCGGATGCGTGACATGATCTTCCGGCATCTGGACGCGGGTGGCCAAGGCCTGCGCCCGCTCGCCCGCGAAGGTCTGGAATCCTTGCGCGCCCGCCCGCCCAAAGCCGCGCGCAAGAAACTGGAAGCCGCCGGCGGTATCTCCGTCGGCACCATGCCGGGCGCGGACGCCGGCTGACGGCGCAAAGCCTCAAGCCTCTGAGCTTAGAAGAAAGCCCCCGCCGAAGTCCTTCGGCGGGGGCTTTCTCGTTGTGGGGAGGCAGCCTTCGCTCAGGCTGCCTCGCGTTCTCAAAGCTGCTTCAGCAATTCGTCGATCGAGGCCTTGGCATCGCCATAGAGCATCCGCGTGTTGTCCTTGTAGAAGAGCGGATTCTCGATGCCGGAATAGCCCGTGCCCTGGCCCCGCTTGGACACGAAAACCTGCTTGGCCTTCCACACCTCGATGACGGGCATTCCGGCGATCGGCGAGTTCGGGTCTTCCTCGGCCGCCGGGTTCACGATGTCGTTCGAGCCCACCACGATCGCGACATCCGTGGACGGAAAGTCCTCGTTGATCTCGTCCATTTCCAGAACGATGTCGTAGGGCACCTTGGCCTCGGCGAGCAGCACGTTCATATGGCCCGGCAGACGGCCCGCGACCGGGTGGATGGCGAAGCGCACAGTCTTGCCCTTGGCGCGCAGCCGGCGCGTCAGCTCGGAGATCGAGCCTTGGGCCTGCGCCACCGCCATGCCGTAGCCGGGCACGATGATGATGGAATCGGCTTCGTCCAGGGCCTGCGCGACGCCGTCGACCGAGATCGCCACCTGCTCGCCGGTGATTTCCTGCGCCGGCCCCGTCGTTCCGCCCCAGCCGCCGAGGATGACCGAGACGAAGTTCCGGTTCATGGCGCGGCACATGATGTAGGACAGGATCGCGCCGGACGAGCCGACGAGCGCGCCGGTGACGATCAGGAGATCGTTCGACAGGGTGAAGCCGATGGCCGCCGCCGCCCAGCCGGAATAGGAGTTCAGCATGGAGACGACCACGGGCATGTCCGCCCCGCCGATCGCCATGATGAGATGCCAGCCGAGCGCGCCGGCGAGGATCGCGACGAGGATCAGCGTCCAGATACCGGCCCCGTTGAAGTAGAGAAGGCCGAGCAGGAGCGCGAGCGCGAGGCCCGCAAGGTTGATCGCATGGCGGTTCGGCAGAACCAGCGCCTTGGAGTTGAGGCGTCCCGACAGCTTGCCATAGGCGACCACCGAGCCGGTGAAGGTCAGCGCGCCGATGAAGACGCCCAGAAACACCTCGACCCGCATGATGGTGAGTTCCACCGGCGTCTTGTGCGCGAGCGTCGCGGCAAAGCCGGACAGCGCCTCCACCGCGCCGCTCGCGTGAGCGGCGGCGACCCGGCTCGCCTCGATATCGGCGTTGAAGCCGATGAAGACGGCGGCGAGCCCGACGAAGGAGTGAAGCGCGGCGACGAGTTCGGGCATCTGCGTCATCTGCACGCGGCCCGCAAGCACGCCGCCCGCCACCGCGCCAATGCCGATCATCGGCAGGATCAGCCAATGGCCGGAGACGCCCGGCCCGAAGATCGTGGCGACGATGGCGAGCGCCATGCCGGAAATGCCGTACCAGACGGCGCGCTTCGCGCTTTCCTGGTTGGACAGACCGCCCAGCGAGAGAATGAAAAGAATGGCCGCGACGATATAGGCCGCGCCGACAAGTCCTTGGCTCATGGATGCGTCCTCCCGCTCAGCTCTTCTGGAACATCTTCAGCATCCGGCGCGTCACCATGAAGCCGCCGAAGATGTTGACCGATGCGATGAGGATGGAGATGGCCGCCAGGATCGTCACGATCGCGCTGGACGAGCCGACCTGAAGCAGCGCTCCCAGGATGATGATGGAGGAAACGGCATTGGTCACGGCCATGAGCGGCGTGTGCAGCGCGTGGCTGACATTCCAGATGACGTGATAGCCGACGAAGCAGGACAGAGCGAAGACCACGAAATGCTGAAGGAAGCTCGGCGGCGCGACGAGGCCGATGAGCAGCATGAGCGCAGCGCCCCCCGCCAGCAGCGCGACCTGCCGCTGGCCGGCCTTGCGGGCGGTTTCCGCCTCGCGCAGGGCCTTGGCCTCGGCGCTTTCCTCGGGGGCCTTCTTGGCGGGCTGGCGGGCGATGGCCTGGATTTTCGGCGGCAGGGGCGGATAGGTGATCGCGCCCTGATGCGTCACGGTCGCGCCGCGAATGACGTCGTCTTCCATATTGACGATCGGCACGCCGTCCTTCTTCGGCGTCAGATCGTCCATCATATGGCGGATATTGGTGGCGTAGAGGCTGGAGGCCTGCGTCGCCATGCGGCTGGGATAGTCGGTATAGCCGACGATCGTGACGCCGTTCGGCGTCTCCACCACCTGATCGGGCACGGTCAGATCGCAATTGCCGCCGCGCTCGGCGGCGAGATCCACCACGACTGAGCCCGGCTTCATCAGGGCCACCATGTCGGCGAGCCAGAGCTTGGGCGCGTCGCGGCCGGGGATCAGCGCCGTCGTGATGACGATATCGACCTCCGGCGCTTGGGCGCGGAAAAGCTCGAGCTGCTTGGCGCGGAACTCAGGGGACGAGGGCGCGGCATAGCCACCCGTCGCCGCGCCGTCGGCGGCGTCGGTGAAGTCGAGGAACAGGAACTCCGCGCCCATGGACTGGATCTGCTCGGAGACTTCGGGGCGCACGTCGAAGGCGCGGACCTGCGCGCCGAGCGACTGCGCCGCGCCGATGGCGGCCAGACCCGCGACGCCCGCGCCGATAACGAGAACCTTGGCCGGCGGCACCTTGCCGGCGGCGGTGATCTGACCCGTGAAGAAGCGGCCGAAGCGGTTACCGGCCTCGATCACGGCGCGATAGCCCGCGATATTGGCCATGGAGGACAGGGCGTCCATCTTCTGCGCGCGGCTGATGCGCGGCACCATGTCAATGGCGAGCGTGGTCACGCCCCGCTCGCGCAGCGCTTCCAGAAGAGCGGGGTTCTGCGCAGGATAGAGGAAGGAGATCAGGATCTGACCCGAACGGGTCTGCGCGACCTCGTCCGGCTCGGGCGGGCGCACTTTGGCAACGATGTCGGCTTCGGCAAAGAGCGCCGCCGCATCCGGCACGACCCGCGCGCCGGCCGCCTCATAGGCCGCATCCGAGAAGCGCGCCGCTTCGCCCGCACCCGATTCCACGAGGCAGCTATAGCCGAGCTTGCGCAGCCGCTCAACGCTGTCCGGGCTCAGCGCTACCCGCCGCTCGCCCGGTCTGGTTTCCCTAGGGACACCGAACTTCATATCGATCACTCTCCTCCCACGAGACGGACACAAGGGTTCCTCTCCCCTTCGGTTCGCTCGAACGCGTCTCCCTCGGCTCGGAAGGCCCGGTTCGCCAAGGCGAGCCATACCTTTCAAGCCGGCTCCTCTTGGCCGCAAATCAGCCTCTACTGGGCTCCCCGAAAAATCGCAAAGCCTCTGACACGGGTGCGCGATCGCAAACCGGAAATACTTAACTTATATCGACGCCGGGAAGCTCACGGGCCGTTTCGCGACCCGACAGGGCATGGCCGAGAAACAGGCTGAACAGCTCCTGCTGGCTGGCGATCCCCAGCTTGGCATAGATGCTCTTGCGGTGATTCTTCACCGTTCCCTCGGCGATCCCGAGCAACGAGGCGACCGAATGGGTCGAATGGCCGCGCAGCACCATCTGCGTCACCATGCGCTCGCGCGTCGAGAGAAGACCGGGGCAGAAGCGGGCGAAGGCGTCGTCCAACCCATGATCGGCGTCGAACGGGTCCGCGCCGAGCGCCGGCTCGCCCTGCGGCGCGGCGAGATCGGCCCATTGCCGGCGCAGCGTCTCTCGAACGATCGGCTCGGCGGCGCTCAGGCGGTCGAACTCGGCCTCGCTGAAGGGCGGGCGGCCGGCGCTGCGCATCAGCGAGTAGACCGCCGTCAGCCCGCGCGGCAGATCCACGATGAAGCCGATTTCCTCGGCGAGCGACCCGGACTCCATGGAGATGCAGGGATGTACCTCCCAATTGTTCACGTACTCGCCCTCGAAAAAGGCGTCGGGCGCCAACTGGCACATCCGGTAAAGGCCCGATGGAACGGGCTCGGCGCAGGCAACATAGAAGGGGTCGAGCAGATAGGCCCCGTCGAGATAGGCGTCGAGCGCCGCTCCCGGCCGATGCCCGCCGAACCCGTCATGAAGATACAGCGGCCGACCGCTCGCGGGATAGGCGAAGACAACGCTGAGATCGAACGGGGCCAGCCCGCGCAGCGCCTCATCCAGCACATCGGGCAGATCGGGCTCCCCCAGACGCGCGATCAGTCGCGAGACATCCGACAGCCAGCTCGCGCCCGCATGGGCTTCCCGCCCGCCTCCCGCCGGAGATCGCGCCATGTGCTCAGCACCCCATTCGCCCAACCGATCGAGCGGAAGGGAGCCTAACAAAGCGACTGGGCGGTGGAATAGCCCTTTGGTGATATTGCACAGGTCTTAACCCTGCCTCCAGACTAGGCAGATTGGCGGGTCGGCTGGAAGATCGCCCCCGCTGGAGACCCATGACTGACCGCAGTCAGGGACGTGCATGCAGCCGCAGAACACGGAGAGGTCGATGACAAGCCCAGTACCGCCGGGAGTTCCCGCCACCTATACGGACGATCAGAAACACGCCGACATGCAGGTTCTGCATTCGATGGGCTATGCGCAGGAGCTGGAGCGGCGCATGAGCCGCTTTTCCAACTTCGCCATTTCCTTCTCGATCATCTGCATCCTGTCGGGCGGCATCAATTCGCTGGCCCAGGCCACGTCCGGGGCCGGAGGCGCCGCCATCGGCATCGGCTGGCCGCTCGGCTGCGCGGTCTCGGCCGTCTTCGCCATCGCCATGGCGCAGATCGCCTCGGCCTATCCGACGGCGGGCGGCCTCTACCACTGGGGTTCGATCCTCGGCAATCGCTTCGTCGGCTGGCTGACGGCCTGGTTCAACCTTCTGGGTCTCGTCACGGTTCTGGGTGCGATCAATGTCGGCACCTATTACTTCTTCTACGGTGCCTTCGGCCCGGCGCTCGGCATGAGCGACACGATCGGCACGCGCATCGGCTTTCTCGTCGTCATCACGGCGCTTCAGGCCGTGATCAACCATGTCGGCATCGGACTGACGGCCAAGCTCACCGACTTCTCGGGATCGCTGATCCTCGTGACCTCCGTCGTGCTAGCGCTGACCTTTCTCGCCTGCGCCCCGTCCTGGGACGTCGCCCGGCTCTTCACCTTCCACAATTATTCGGGCGCGGCGGGCGGCAATGTCTGGCCTGAAATGTCGACGGGCTGGGCCTTCCTGCTCGGCCTGCTCCTGCCGATCTATACGATCACCGGCTATGACGCTTCGGCCCATACGTCGGAGGAAACGCGGGACGCGGCAAGCGCCGTGCCGAAAGGCATGGTCTCCTCCGTCCTCTGGTCGAGCATCGCGGGCTATATCGTGCTCTGCTCCTTCGTCCTGATGATCCCGGATATGGACGCCGCCGCCGCTCAGGGCTGGAACGTGTTCTTCTGGGCCATGGACACGCAGGTGCCCGCGCTTTGGCGCGACATCCTCTACGCCGCCATCTTCGTCGCCCAGTTCCTCTGCGGCATGGCGACCGTCACCTCCGTCTCGCGCATGATCTTCGCCTTCTCTCGCGATGGCGGCCTGCCGGCCTCCAAGACGCTCGCCGCGGTCCATCCGCGCTTCCGCACGCCGGTTCCCGCCATCTGGACGGGCGCGGTCCTGTCGGTGCTCTTCGTCTGGGGCACATCGCTCGTCAGCTTCGGTGAAACCTCGGCCTATGCGATCGTCGTCTCCTGCACGGTGATCTTTCTGTTCTTCTCCTTCGCCATCCCGATCGTCGCGGGGCTTCTGGCCTATGGCGGCTCCAAATGGCCGAAGATGGGGCCTTGGAACATCGGGCGTGGCCCCTTCATCCTGGCCGGCATTCTCTCCATCCTCGCCATGGTGCTGATCTTCGTGCTCGGCGTGCAGCCGCCCAATGACAACGCGCTCTTCATCACGCTCGGTTTCCTCGTCGTGTCGGGGCTCGTCTGGGTTCTGTTCGAGCGTCGGCGCTTCGCCGGCCCGCCGGTCGGAGCCGAGATCGCCAAGCGACAGGCCGCCATCCGCGCCGCCGAAAGCGCGGTCGGCGAAACGCGCTGACGTCAGGCCGCGAGGGCGAGGCGACTTCGGACCGCCTCGCCCGTCCGATCTTGCAGGGAGACGAAGAATGACGGGACGTTTGAACGGCCGCAGCACGCTCGTATCGGGCGGGGCCGATGGATGCGGCGCGGCCGCCGCGCGGATTTTTGCCCGCGAGGGCGCGCGTGTGACCATCGTGGACCGGCAGCGCGAGAAGGGCGAGGCGCTGGCCGCCGAAATCCGGGCGGGCGGCGGCGAGGCGATCTTCGCCGAGGCCGACGTGTCGAAGCGCGATGCGGTGGAGGCGGCGGTCGCGGCCGCCCACCAAGCCTTCGGCGCGCCGACCGCCCTCTTCAACCATGCCGGCTCGATCGTGGTGAAGCCCTTTCTGGAGACGAGCGACGAGGACTACGACTGGCTGATGGACGTGAATGTCCGCTCCATGTTTCTGATGACGCGCGCGGTTCTGCCGGGCATGATCGCGGCGGGCGGTGGGGCGATCGTCTGCACCTCGTCCATCTCGGCCGTGGCGGCGACGCCCGCCGAGGTGCTCTACGACATGACAAAGGGCGCGGTGCACATGTTCGCCCGCGCGATCGGCGTCGAGTTCCGCGACAAGGGCGTGCGCTGCAACGCCGTCTGCCCCGGCTTCATCGCGACGGCCCACGGCAATCGCGAGGTCGAACTCCTGACCGCCCACGGCGTCGATGCTTCGGAGGCGGCCATCGCGGCGGGGCAGGGACGCATGTGCCGGCCGGAGGAAGTGGCGAACGCCGCGCTCTTCCTCCTCAGCGACGAGGCAAGCTTCGTCAACGGCGCGCATCTCTTCGTGGACAACGGCTTCACCGCCATCTGAGGGGAGGGTCTCATGACATTCGAAAAGGGCGGCCTCTGGCGCAATTGGGTCGGCAACCAGTCCTGCATCTCGCGTTACAAGGCCATGCCGACCGAGGAAGCGCAGCTTTGCGAGATGGTGGCGGAGGCCGACCGGCTGGACCTGCCCGTTCGCGTGGCGGGCTCGGGCCATTCCTTCACGCCCGTCGTCGGCACGAGCGGCCTGCGCCTGTCGCTTCAGGAGATGAGGGGCGTTCTGAAGGTCGAGGGCGAGCACGTGACGGTCGCCGCCGGCACGCGGATCGGCGATGTCGGCCGGGCGCTGAAGGATCTGGGCCTTTCGCTCTCCAACCAGGGCGATATCGATACGCAGGCCATCGCCGGGGCCTTCACTACGGGCACCCATGGCACCGGCATCACGCTCGGCTGCCTCGCCTCGCAGATCGCGGGGCTGCGCCTCGTCCAGCCGGACGGCTCGGTTCTGGACGTGGAGGGGTCCGACCCCGACCTGCTGCTCGCCGCCCGCGTCTCGCTCGGCACGCTCGGGGTCATTTCGGCCATCACCTTGAAGACCGTCCCCGCCTATAACCTGCACGAGCATGTCTGGCGGGACGATTTCGAGACCTGCATGGAGCGCCATGACGAGCTGGCGGCCAATCACCGCCATTTCGGCTTCTTCTGGTGCCCGGTGCCGGAAAGCCGGCATCTCTATTGCCTGGCCGACACATCGGACGCGCCGCGCTCCACCACGCGCAAGACCTCCGACGTCTGCGAGATGAAGGTGATGGACATCACCGAGGCCGAGCCGATGGAGGCGCCTTTCGAGAAGATCGCCTATTCCTCGGAGGTCTATCCGATCGAATATGTCCCGAACTTCGTGGAACTCGAATATGCCGTGCCGCTCCAGCACGGGAAGGAGGCCGTGCGCGCGGTGCGCGAGTTGATGCTGACCAAGCACACGAACTGCATCTACCCGATCGAATACCGCTTCACCGCCGGGGACGACGCCTGGATGAGCCCGTTCCACCGGCAGGATTCGATCACGCTGTCGGTCTCGGGCGGCCCTGGCATCGACTATTGGGACTTCCTGCGCGATGTGGATGCGATCCTGCGGCGCTACGATTCCCGCCCGCACTGGGGCAAGATGCACTTCCTCGACGAGGAGGACGTGACGCATCTCTATCCGCACGCCAACGATTTCCGCGCCCTGCGCCGCCGGCTCGATCCCGCCGGCCGCTTTCTCAACGACCATGTGCGGATGCTCCTGGGCTAGAACCGGCCCCGCCCTTTCGGGCGAGGCCATTCCTCCGGAGTCGAGGCCCTGCGGATGCCGCCGGGCGCGCTTCGATCCGAAGCCTCGTCCACGACAGGCTGCCCCTTATCGTCCACGAGCTGCGCGCCGCCCTCGATCGGTAACCGTGGCCATATCCGGCCCATGGCCCCATTCCAGCTGGACGGGAGGCTTTTCACCAGTGGCCGATAAGAAAGTTCTCGACCTTGACCTCAATCTCAGGGTTCGCGGCCTCGAAGCGCTCGATCACGAGCGCCATCACGGCGCAGCCGAAGCCGCCGTCCTGGCAGGCGCGGGGAATCTCGTCCGCAAATGGCATTGAGGCGAAAGCCATGGACGCGCCGAGCACCCAGACGGCCAAGAACGACCTGTGCCGCTTTCCCGGTTGAACGTCCCGCCTGGCAGCTGGCGAGCCTCCCACGTTTCGGGCCATACGCTCGGAATAATTGGTCTTACCAGATTTTCGATGATCCAAGAGTGGCTGAGAGTCTTGTCCGACGCCTGCGGTGCGCGCTGTCTTGACATCCGCTGGAACGCTGTGTCTGGTCTGACCAACGACGCGCACCGGAAGTTTTGACGCGCCAATCCGTGACGGGAGGAGCATTCGGACATGCTGAGATTTGCGGCCGTGGGTATCGATCACGGGCACATTTTCGACCATATCAAGGGACTGATCGCGGCGGGCTGCGACTTTGCGGGCTATTGCCCGGAGACCACCGCGCCCGGCATCCTCAAGGCCCTCGAAAGCGATTATCCGAACGCGCCCAAGCTCGACCGCGATGCGATCTTCGCCGACGCGTCGATCGACATCATCTGCATCGCCGCCATTCCCGCCGATCGTGCCGGGCTCGCGGTGCGCGCCATGAAGGCGGGCAAGGACGTGATGACCGACAAGCCGGGCGTCACCACCTTCGCCCAGCTCGAAGAGGTCCGCCGCACGGTCGAGGAAACCGGACAAATCTTCTCGGTCTGCTTCACCGAACGCCACAGCGTGCGCTCTGCCGTGAAGGCTGGCGAACTCGTGCGCGAGGGCCGCATCGGGCGGGTCGTGCAGACCATGGGCATGGGGCCGCACCGGCTGCAACTCGCCACCCGCCCGGACTGGTTCTTCGATCCCGACCGCTTCGGCGGCATCATCGTGGACATCGCGTCCCACCAGATCGACCAGTTCCTCTATTACACGGGCTCCGAGACCGCCGAGATCGTGTCGAGCGCGATCGGCAATTTCGCCATGCCCGACAAACCCCGCTTCCAGGATTACGGCGAAATCCTGCTGCGCTCGGACAGGGCATCGGGCTTCGTGCGCGTCGACTGGTTCACGCCCGACGCGCTCGGCACCTGGGGCGACGGCCGCCTGACGATCCTGGGAACCGAAGGCTATATCGAGCTGCGCAAATATATCGACATTTCCGGCCGCCCGGGAAAGGACCACCTCTTCCTCGTCAACGGAACCGAGAACGTCCATATCGACTGCAGCGAAGAGAAGCTGCCCTATTTCCAGGCCTTCGCCGACGACGTGAAGCACCGCACCCAAACCGCCATGCCGCAGCGCCATGTCTTCGAGGTGTGCCGCCTGTCGCTCGAAGCGCAGGCGAACGCCGTGCGCCTCGGCCATCGCTGAGAGTGGGGACACCATGACCCGGAAACTGCGCGTCGGCATCGTGGGCGCCGGCATCGCCGAGCGGCATCTGGCCGGCTTCGACTGGATCAAGGATCTCTACGAGGTCGTCGTCCTCTGCTCGCTGGACGAGGAGCGCGGCCGCAAGCTCTGCGATCGATATGCCATTCCCGAATATACGCAGGATGTGGACACGCTGTTCCGACGCGACGATCTCGACCTCATCGACATCTGCACGCCGCCGGACTCGCATTTCGATCTGTCGCGTCGCGGCATTGAGGCGGGTAAGCACATCATCTGCGAGAAGCCGCTTTTGGGCTCCATCGCGGAAGTGGACGAGATGGCCGGGATCGTCGCCCGCGCGAACGGCCCCAAGCTCATGCCGATCTTCCAGTATCGCTACGGGACCGGCCTCCAGAAGCTCAAGATGCTGATCGAGAAGGGGCTGACGGGTCGCCCGTTCCTCACCACGATCGAGACGCATTGGTGGCGCGGACCGGCCTATTACGACGTGCCCTGGCGCGGCAAGTGGACGTCGGAGCTGGGCGGTGGCCTGCTCGGCCACGCGATCCACGCCCATGACATGCTGAACTATGTCCATGGGGCTTGCGCCGAGGTCTTCTCCTATGGCGCGACGCTGGTGAACCCGATCGAGGTCGAGGATACGGCCACACTTTCGGTGAAAATGGCGAACGGCTCGCTGGCGAGCCTCTCCATGACGCTCGGCTCGCGCAAGGAAATCTCGCGGCTGCGCTTCTGCTTCCATGATCTGGTGGCCGAAAGCATTCTCGAGCCCTACACGATGGGCCGCGATCCCTGGACCTTCATCGCAGGCGACGAAGCGCATCAAGCGCGGGTGGACGAGGCGCTCGCCGCCTATGAGACCCATGAGGACGGTTATACGAGGCAGTTCGAGCTGTTCCATGCCGCGATCATAAAGGATGGCGAGCCGCCCGTGACCTTGCAGGACGCGCGCAACTCGCTCGAGCTCGTGACGGCCGCCTACCATTCGCAGCGCACCGGCCAGCCGACGCCGCTGCCGATCACCGCGAGCCATCCGCTCTATCGCTCCTGGCTGCCGGACGACATGCGCCCGGCGCAGAATTTCCAGTCGTAGGACGTTTGGCCGCTCTGGACGTTATGGTTCGAAAACGGATCATCGGCGCCGGACGTCTCGACACTGCGCCACCCGGTGCCGGGTGGCGTCCGCTTCATGAGGACGACATGCCGGCCGACGCCCCCATCCGCCAACCGAGCGAACGCCTGTATCAGACCGTCGCGCGCCGCATCGCCCGGCTCATCGAAGTCAACGCGAAGAACACGGACTGGCGGATGCCGTCCGAGCGCGAGCTGGCCGAGGAGTTGGAGGTCAGCCGGCCGGTGGTGCGCGAGGCCGTGATCGCGCTGGAAATGCGCGGGATCGTGGAAGTGAAGGGCCGCACAGGCATCACCGTTCTTCCGGTTCGCGGGCCGATCTCGGCCTTCGACAAGATCAACGCCGATTCCGGCGCGGGGCCGTTCGAGCTTCTGGACGCGCGCATGGCGGTGGAATCCAGCGCAGCCGCCATGGCCGCCGAGCGGGCCACCAGCTACGACCTCGCCACGCTGGAAGACTGCATGGCGCAAATGGAATACGAGACCAACGCCCAGCTCGACCACGAGAAAGGCGACCGGGACTTCCACATGACCATCGCGCGGATGACAGGCAATGCCATCATTCTTTCGATCATCGAAGCGCTCTGGGTGCAACGCGACGAGTCGCTGATGTGGAAGAAGCTGCACGAGCATATCCATGCGCCGAGCGTACGCCCGCTCTGGATCGGCGATCATCATGCCGTTCTCACGGCGCTGCGGATGCGCAATCCGGAAGCGGCCTACAAGGCGATGACCCGCCACATCCAGAATGTCAGCAAGGAGCTGATGGAAGCCGACGAGCGCGGCCGCCGCGCCCGCGCCACCGCCCTTTCGGCGGAGCGCTGACAGCTTTTCCCGGCGCTCAGGTCCCGCAGAAGGTGCGGTACGGCTCGTCCGCGCGCGGCGGCAGCGCGGCATAGACGCTGCCCTCCGCCGAGGCGCCGTAGGGTTCCGCCAGCGCCGCGTTCAGTTGCTCGAAAGGCGCAAAGTCGCCCTCCATTGCCGCCGCCAATGCCGCTTCGACGTGATGATTGCGCGGGATGACGGCGGGATTCACCCGGTCCATCTGAGCGCGCCGCTGTCCCGGATCGAGAGCATCGGCGTCCAGACGCGCGCGCCAGCGGGCCGCCCAGGCGCCGAAGCCATCGGCGTCCGCGAGGGCGAGGGCGGTCTCGTCGCCCTCGGCCGCCCTGCCGAGCGCGCGGAAGGTCCGCGTAAAATCCGCCTTCTCTCGCGCCATCAGCCCCAGCCAATCCTGCACAAGAACGTCATCACCCTCGCGCGCCTGCGTCAGTCCGATCTTGCGCCGGAAGCCGTCGAGATGCGCCTGATGAAACGCGGTGGCGAAGCCCGCGAGGCTATCCTGCGCGATCTCGACCGCGCGGTTCTCGTCGGGGTCCAGAAGATCGAGCAGACATTCGGCGAGGCGCGCAAGGTTCCAGCTCGCGATGCCGGGCTGATTGGCATAGGCATAGCGCCCGTTCCGATCGATGGAGGAGAAGACCGTGGCGGGATCGTAGGCGTCGAGAAAGGCGCAGGGGCCGTAATCGATCGTCTCACCGGCGATCGACATGTTGTCCGTGTTCATGACGCCGTGCACGAAGCCAACCTGCATCCAGCGCGCCACGAGCGCCGCCTGACGCGCGCAGACGCCGTCTAAGAGCGCTCGATAGGGATGCTCCGAACCGGCGGCGTCGGGATAGTGCCGCTCGATCACGTGATCGGCCAGACGCCGGAGCGCGGCCTCGTCCCGGCGCGCCGCGAAGAACTGGAACGTGCCGACCCGGATATGGCTGGAGGCGACGCGCGTCAGCACCGCGCCGGGCAGCGGCCGGTCGCGCATCACCCATTCGCCCGTCGCGACCGCCGCCAGCGCCCGTGTGGTCGGAATGCCGAGCGCCGCCATGGCCTCGCTCACCAGATATTCGCGCAGCACCGGCCCGAGCCCCGCGCGCCCGTCGCCGCCGCGAGAATAGGGGGTCGGCCCCGCGCCCTTCAGTTGCAGATCGCGCCGCGCGCCATGGCGGTCGATGATCTCGCCCAGCAGCACCGCGCGCCCGTCACCGAGCTGTGGCACGAAATTACCGAACTGATGGCCGGCATAGGCTGTCGCGATCGGCTCCGAACCCGCAGCGATCCGATTGCCGGCCAGGATTTCCGCCCCCTCGGCGCTTTCCAGCGCTTCGATATCGAACCCGAGTTCGCGCGCCAGCCCATGGTTCAGCTTCAAAAGAAGCGGCGCGGCGACGGGCGTCGGCGAGGTCGGCCGATGAAACGGGACGCCGAGGCGCGCATAGCGATTGTCGAAGTTGAAATGGGCCGTCATGACCAGCTGCCTTCTGGTTGGATGGCGCCGAGGCTTTCGCCGGATGCTTCGCCACTGAGCCTCATTTGGGCGAACGGTCGGCCGATTGCGAGCGCCCGGCAGGAGAAAGCTGACGGGCGGGGAGGCGAGTTTTGAGGAGGCCGTGCGTGACGGGCTCCGAATCACCCGCGCCCCGCCAGTGTTTACCGAAGCGGCGATAAAACTTCACCCATTTCAAGTCACGTCTTCGCAATCGTCTCGCCAGTCGCTAAGAGACAAGATGGACAAGAGGAAGGCATGAGAGACCCCGTGCGAGACGACGCCAAAGCCCAGTCGCTGCGCTCGCCTTTCAACGAGGCCCGACGATCGGCCGCTCTCCATGCCTATGACGTTCTCGATACGGAGCGGGAAGAGGAGTTCGACGTCCTCGCGCAGATGGCGTCGGAAATCTGCGGCACGCCGATCGGTGTCGTGAATTTCGTCGATACGCGGCGTCAGTTCTTCAAGGCCGAGGTCGGACTCGGAGTTCGTGAAACACCGCTCGAAACCTCGTTCTGCGGCCACGCTATTCTGGAAGACGATCTGATGGTCGTGCCCGACGCGACCAAGGACCCGCGCTTCGAGAGCAATCCGCTGATCACGAGCGAACCGGGTCTGCGCTTCTATGCCGGAGCGCTGGTCAAGACGCCGGACGGGATGCCGATCGGTACGGTCTGCGTTCTCGACTACCAGCCTCGCCATCTGGCCGAGCATCAGGCCCAGATGCTGCGGCTGCTGGCGCGGCAGGCCAGCACGCAACTCGAACTGCGCCGGGCCTTGACCAAGGCCCGCGCCGCCGAGACCCGCCATCGCAATGTCCTCGACAGCGCCGTGGACTACGCCATCATCTCGCTCGATCTCGAAGGCCGGGTCGTCGGCTGGAATCGCGGCGCGGAGAACGTGCTGGGCTGGCGGGAAGAGGAAATGCTCGGCCGCTCCGCCGACGTGCTGATGAGCGCAACGGACCGCGCGCTCGGCCTGCCCGAGCAGGAACTGCGCACGGCGCGCGAGGTCGGCCGTAGCGAGGACGAGCGCTGGCTTGCCCGCAAGGACGGCTCGCGCCTCTTCGCGCTGACCGACATCATGCCCCTGCGCGATCCGAACGATCGCCATGTCGGCTATGTCAAGATCCTGCGCGACCGCACGCAGGACCGGCGGCGGGGCCAGCGCCTCGCCCTGCTCGGCCAATTGTCGGAAGCCCTTCTTACCACCGACGATCCGAACGCCGCGTTGCGCCCCATCCTGGAGAGCGGCGCGGACACGATCGGCTTCGACCAGAGCTATGCCTATGAGATCGCTGCGGACGGGCAGCATCTCTGCCTGCAACAGGCCGTTGGCGTCGATCCCACGCTGTTAGGCGCGTTCCACTACGTCTCCTTCGAAGTCCCGATCTGCGGTCTCGTCGCCCAGAACGGCGAACCGCTGGTGCTGTCGCACCTGCAAAGCTCTGAGGATCCGCGGTTCGAGGTCGCGCGGGCGGAAGGGCTAGACGCCTATGCCGGGTTTCCGATCTTCGATCGGGACGCGTTGGTGGGCGTCGTCTCCTTCGTCTCGCGCGACACGCCCAGTTTCGATCGGGAATCCCTCTGCTTCTTCGAGACGGTGGCGCGCCTCTTGTCGATCGCGCGCGAGCGGCTGAATCGCGAGACCACGCTGCGCGCCTCGGAACAGCGCTCGCGGATCGCGCAGGATGCGGGGCAGATCGGGATCTACGAGCTGGATCTCGCCAGCGGCCGAATTCTCGGTTCGCCTCTGTTCTGGCGGCTTTTCGGCTTGGACGACGCTGCTGGCCGCACGGCTGACGACATCCGTCCCTTTGTCGTGGAAGAAGACCTGCCTCTCATCTGCGTCGATCCCGCCCGGCGGGACGGCAGCGCTCCGCTGGAAGTGCAGTACCGAATCCGCCGCGCGAGCGACCAAAGCTTGCGCTGGGTGGCCCGGCGCGCCGAGTTCATCCGCGACGGGGATGGTGTCGCCCGCGCGATGATCGGGACGGTCATCGATGTCACCGATCGCAAGCGCGCCGAACTCCATCAGACGGCGCGCCTCGCCTTGGCCGATCGGCTCCGCTCGACTGAGAGCGCGAGCGAGGTCCATGCGCGGGCGTCCGAGTGCCTTGCGGTGACGCTCGGCGCGCCGAGAGCCGGCTACGGCCGAATCGACCGTCGCGCCGAACTCTTTGAAGTGGCGGAGGATTGGGCATCGCGGGAAGAGGACAAGCTGGTCGGGCATTATGGGCTCCAGCTCTTCCGAGGCACGGTGGACTATCTCGCAGGCGGTCAGGCCCTGGTGGTACCCGACCTCTCGGATTTTCCCGCGCTTGTCGAGGATGAAACGACCTATCGCGCGATGGGCACGCTGGCCCAGATCGTGGTTCCCATCATCGACCGGAGCGAGCTTGTCGGCGCGCTTTATGTGCACGCCAAGGAGCCACGCCTTTGGACAAGCGATGAGGTCGAATTCGCCAAGGCCGTCGCCGATCAGACCTATGCCGCGCTGATGCGCGTTCGGGCCGAGGCCGAGCAACAGGTTCTGAATCTGGAATTGTCGCACCGGCTCAAGAATACGCTCGCCATGGTGCAGGCCGTCGCCATGCAGACGCTGCGCGGCGTGACCGAGCGGGAGCTGGTGGAGGCGTTCAACCGGCGCGTTCAGGCCCTGGCGGTGGCCCATCACGTGCTTCTGTCCCGCAACTGGACCGCCGCGCGCATCAAGGACACGGTCGAGGCGGTTCTGGGCACGTTCGACCAGTCGGCGCGGTTCGCCATCGAGGGGCCCAATGTCGAACTCGGGCCACGCAGTACGCTCACGCTGTCTTTGATGATGCACGAACTGGCGACCAACGCGGTCAAATATGGCGCGATCTCCGTGCCCGACGGAGGTGTCGATGTCAGCTGGCGGCTCGAACACCGGGCGCGCAGCCAGGATCTCGTGCTCGAATGGCGCGAATATGGTGGGCCTCCGGTGGTGGCGCCGAGCGCGAAAGGCTTTGGCTCGCGGCTGATCGGCATGGGGCTGGTGCAGAGCGGCAGCGTCGATCTTCGCTACGAGACCGCTGGCTTCGTGGCTGTCATGTCGGCTCCGCTGGAACATTTGCAGGGTGTTTGATCCCGCGCGAGGCCGGCGCGAAGGCATCGCTTAGCCCGCCCTGCGCTTTATCGCCTGTCCAAGATTTTCTCTTGCGCGAGAGAGTCGGGATAGGATCGGGCGTTGTGATATTTAAGAATAAATCCAAACTCGAAAAATAAAATCAGGAATGAGCTTGCGCAGGACGACGCAAACTCATACCTTCCAGCTATCGAACTTGTTGACTGAATTTTTGGGCGCCTCTTCGCCCCATGATCTTCTCTCTCAATCTCGAAACTTGAGCGGTCGCGCATCCGGCGTGATCGTCATTCAGGCACGTTCTTGAAAGGGACTGTCATGGCTATCGGCACCGTAAAATTCTTCAACACCACCAAGGGTTTCGGCTTCATCTCGCCTGAGACCGGCGGCACGGACGTGTTCGTCCACATCTCCGCCGTCGAGCGTTCGGGCATGAGCTCGCTTCAGGAAGGCGACAAGGTCAGCTACGACGTCGTCGCCGACCGTCGTTCGGGCAAGAACGCAGCCGAGAACCTTCGCGCTGTCTAATTCGTCTCGCTCCGTGACCGCGGATGTACCGGCACGGAACGATTGACGACGCAGAGAGGTCGGGCCACGCCCGGCCTTTTTTTGTCTCAAGGCTTTGTCGCGTTTGCTCGACAATGGGGCTGAACGGTCTCTCGGCTTAGGCTAAGGCTTGCGAGCATAGGCTTCTGTTTCGATAGAGCGCCTTCTCCTGGGCTGGCCTCTGAGACCACGCAGCATCATAGATCTTTCGATGTCGGATGGTGCGAAACCTCGGGCCACTGGACATCGTGGCCATACGCAGCCTCCGCGCCGCAAACCCGCACCGCACCTCGTCGTGCCCATGCCGCCTCGCGGCCAGCTTTCTACGCTGATGAGCCCGGTCCCCTGCGGACCTCGCCTCGACCTCACGGCGCTTCGTTTCGCGGCTTACCAGCCGATCCCGCTCCCGGCTCCCATCTGTCGCCGGGGTGTCCATCGACGATCCAGACCTTTCCTGCCCGGCTCTTCGTCCTCTTGGGCGCTGACAAGGCCATGGCGACACGCACCGCCTTCTTTCGCGACGTCGGACATTTTTTCTCGTTTTCATCTTTCAAGGAGATCACACATGCAGGTTCTCGTGCGCGACAACAATGTCGACCAGGCCCTCCGCGTCCTGAAGAAGAAGCTCCAGCGGGAAGGCGTATTTCGCGAGATGAAGGCGCGGCGCGCCTACGAGAAGCCCTCCGAAGCGCGCGTGCGCGAGAAGAAGGAGGCCATTCGCCGGATGAAGAAGCTCGCGCGCAAGAGTGCCCAGCGCGAAGGCCTGCTGCCCGCGCCGCGCCCCAAGGCCGTCGCCGGCAAACGCTGAGCCTCTCGCGAGCCTCAGGCTCGCCGCCGATACATGAGCCCTATCGAAGGGCTCGCGCCATAGGTGGGGCGTTCCGGCCCGGTCATCGCTCGGCCGCCCCTCCGGCCGCCCGTTCTCGAAAACCGAAGCGGGCGGGCCGTGGCGACGCCCCCGCGCTCTCACAGGACGGTCCGCTCAATCGCTGTGCGAGGCAGCGTTCATCATCCTACGCCGCGCGCGTATCCCCATCAGTGCCGGGCACAAGTTGCCTGTTTTCGAGGACGGGCGACGACATCGCTCCCTCGACAAGCGACGCGAACAAGTCGGCAGTGCCGCTCCGATGGCTTCCAAACTCCCGATGCTCCGCCACAGGCGCAATCGGCTCGCGGATGATGGAAAAGCATAGCGACGCCAATAGTTTCCGCACTGCAAAATGACAAAAAAGTATCGGCATTTTGCTGGATGAAATGTAGAAGACAGCGCCAGCACGCTGATACCAATTCGTCAAGATCGCAGAGTGAGCCCCGTGGGAGAGACGGGGTTCGCCAAGCCTGAAAAGGGGCTGCGGGAAGGGAGGTGAGGTCATGCAGCCGGACCTGGAACTGGTGCATGTTCGAAAAGGCGAGTCGTTTGCGGCTTGGATGCATGGCTATCCGTTCCGCACGGTGCGCTGGCATTATCATCCGGAATACGAAATTCACCTGATCGTAGCGACATCGGGCCGATACTTTATCGGCGACTTCGCCGGGACCTTTTCGCCCGGTCAGCTGATCGTGACCGGACCCAATCTGCCGCAGAACTGGATCAGCGACGTTCCCGCCGACGAGGTGGTTCCGGTACGTTCCATTGTCATCCAGTTTCCCGAGCATTTCATTCAAAGCGCCTGCGAGACGATCGCGGAGATGCAAGGGGTACCCGCGCTTCTGGAGCGCAGCCGGCGCGGCCTTCTGTTCGATCAGGGCACGAGCACCATCGTCGCGCCCCTGATGCGCCAGCTGGTGGAAGCGCAGGGGCTTCGCCGCCTCGTTCTGTTCTGGGAGATCCTACATCATCTCACCACCGGCGAGCATGAGGTTCTGGCCAGCCTCAGCTATGAGCCGAACCTGTCGCAGGCCGGCGACAGCGGCATCAACCGGGCGCTCGCCCATCTGCGCGAGCATCTGACGCGGCAGGTCGAGGAGCGGGAACTCGCCGATATCGTGGGTCAGAGCCCCAGCGTCTTCTCGCGCGCCTTCAAGCGGCACACCGGCACGACGCTGGTGCGCTATCGCAACCAGCTTCGCATCGATCTCGCCTGCAAGATGCTGCTGACGGAGCCGGGGCTCGCCGTCGCCACGATCTGCTACGAGGTCGGCTTCTCCAACCTCTCCAATTTCAACCGACATTTCCTGAAGCTGAAGGGCATGTCGCCCTCGCAGTTCCGCGCGAATTTCGCCGCCAACCGCGACCTCGTCATCGCCGACTGAGCACAGCGCCAGCTTCACGAACCACCGAATTCGGCAGCCCCTCGGCTGCCGGGGCTCTGCGGGTGCGCCCGTTTCATACCATCTGGGAGGAATACCATGTTCTCGAAGACGATGCTTTTCGCCGCCTCGGCCCTGGCGCTCGCCATGGCTGCCCCCGCCAGCGCTCAGGAGCCGACCAAGCTCAAGATCGGCATGAGCTTTCAGGAGCTGAACAATCCGTATTTCGTGTCCATGCAGGAGGCGCTGAAGGCGGCCGCCGCCAGCATCGGCGCCGATGTCGTCGTCACGGATGCCGGCCATGACATCGCCAAGCAGATTTCCGATGTCGAGGACATGCTGCAGCAGAAGATCGACATTCTGCTTCTGAACCCGACCGACAGCGCCGGCATCGAAGCCGCCGTGCAGGCCGCCAAGGCGCAGAACGTCGTGGTCGTGGCGGTGGACGCCAATGCCAACGGCCCGGTCGACACATTCGTCGGCTCCAAGAACCGGGATGCGGGCTACATGTCCTGCAAGTATCTGGGCGAGAAGCTCGGCGGCAAGGGCGAGGTCGCGATCCTCGACGGCATCCCCGTCGTGCCGATCCTCCAGCGCGTCGAAGGCTGCAAGGCGGCGCTCGGCGAGTTCGCCGACATCAAGCTGGTGGACACGCAGAACGGCCGTCAGGACCGCTCAGTCGCGCTCGGCGTCGTGGAAAACATGATCCAGTCGCACCCGAATCTGGCCGGCATCTTCTCGGTGAACGACGGCGGCGCGATGGGCGCGCTCGCCGCCATTCAGGGCTCGGGCCGCGACATCAAGCTCACCTCCGTGGATGGCGCGCCGGAAGCGGTGAAGGCGATCGCGGACGGCACCCCGTTCATCGAGACGACCGCCCAGTTCCCGCGCGATCAGGTGCGCGTCGGCCTCGGCATGGCGCTGGCCCACAAGTGGGGCGCGCGCGTGGTGCCCAAGGACGTCCTGATCGACGTGCGCGTCGTGGACTCCAAGAACGCCGCCGACTTCAGCTGGTAATCGCCACCGGCCCCCGCTCGCTCGAGCGGGGGTCGTTTCCACGGGAGGCAACATGCTGGAACTCAGGGGCATCAAGAAGAGCTTCGGCCGGATCGAGGTTCTGCACGGGATCGACCTGACGGTGCGCGCCGGCGAGGTTCATGCCCTGCTGGGCGAGAACGGGGCCGGCAAATCGACCCTGATGAAGATTCTCTGCGGCATCCTCGCGCCCAGCGAAGGAACGATCCGCATCGACGGCGAGGTCAAGCGTTTCGCCGATTACGATCAGGCGATCGAGGCCGGCATCGGCATCGTGTTTCAGGAATTCAGCCTGATCCCCGACATGAACGCCGTCGAGAACATGTTTCTGGCGCGCGAACTGCGCGGGCCACTCGGGCTTCTGGACAAGAAGACCATGCGCCGGCGCGCCGCCGAGGTTCTTCTTCGGCTCGGCATCGAAGTGCCGTTGGACGTGCCGGTGCGCCGCCTGTCGGTCGCCCAGCAGCAATTCGTCGAGATCGCCAAGGCGCTGCTTCTCGACGCGCGCATTCTGGTTCTGGACGAGCCGACCGCAACGCTCACCCCGTCCGAGGTCGAGCATCTGTTCAAGGTCATGCGCGAGCTGCGTCGACAGGGCGTCGCCGTGGTCTTCATCTCGCATCATCTGGACGAAATCTTCGAGATCTGCGACCGCATCACGGTGCTGCGCGACGGCAATTTCGTCGGCGAATGCGCGGTAGCCGACATCGACAACGACCGGCTCGTGGAGATGATGGTCGGCCGCCGGCTGGAGGCGAATTTTCCGCCCAAGCCCGCGCCCAATGCCTCCGCGCCCGTGATGATCGATGTCGAGGCGATCCAGCTCCGCAAGGGCGGGCCGGTCTCGCGCTTCCAGCTGCGCCAGGGCGAAATCCTCGGCTTTGCCGGCCTTGTGGGCTCCGGGCGCACCGAGACCGTTCTCGCCATGCTCGGCGCGCATCCGGCCGCGCGCTGCGAGATGCGCATCGACGGGCAGTCCTTGCGCCTGTCCGGCCCCGACGAAGGGCTGGCGCGAGGAATCGGTCTTCTCCCCGAAAGCCGCAAGGAGCAGGGGCTGATCACCAGCTTCTCGATCCTCCAGAACATCTCGCTCAACAATTACGGCAAATATCGCAAGAACCACTGGTTCCTCGATCTGAAGGCCGAACAGGTGGCGACGGAAGAGGCCATGGCGCGCGTGCGCGTAAAAGCGCAGGGGCCTCACGCCCGCGTCGATACGCTGTCGGGCGGCAACCAGCAGAAGGTCGTCATCGCCCGCTGGCTCAACCACCAGATGAAGGTTCTGGTCTTCGACGAGCCGACGCGCGGCATCGATGTCGGGGCCAAGGCCGAAATCTACGCGCTGATGCGCGCCTTCACCGCGCAGGGCTACGCCATCATCATGATCTCCTCCGAACTGCCGGAGGTGATCGGCATGTCCGACCGCGTCTGCGTCTTCCGATCCGGGGGCATCGTCGCCACCGTCGAAGGGGAGGCCATCCACGCCGAACGGATCATGAGTTTCGCTACGACCGGGAGGGTCGAACATGTCGCTTGATGCCACCACGCTTCCCCGCAACCGGCTCGCCGCCTGGGGCAATCTCATCCATTCGCCGCTGGTCCTGCCGCTGGCCGGTCTGATCGTCGTGTCCTGCCTCATGGGGCTCGCCAGCGACAATTTTTTCACCGTCAGCAATCTTCTCAACGTACTGCGGCAGGTTGCCGTCGTCGCGGTTCTGGCCGTCGGCATGACCTTCGTGATCCTGACCGGAGGCATCGATCTGTCGGTCGGCGCGGTCATGGCGCTGGTTGGCACGATCTCGGCCGGTCTCATCGTCCATTCCGGCCTGCCGGCGGAACTGGCGCTGCCGATCGGTCTCGTGCTGGGCCTTGCCATCGGCCTTCTCAACGGCTTCCTCGTCGCCTGGGGGCGGATGCCCGCCATCATCGTGACGCTCGCAACCATGGGCATGGCGCGCGGGCTCGGGCTGATCTATTCCGGCGGCTATCCGATCTCGGGCTTGCCGAGTTGGATTTCCTGGTTCGGCATCGGGCGCATCGGCATCCTGCCGGTCCCGGTCGTCATCATGCTGGTGATCTACGCGCTGGCCTTCGTGCTCCTGCAGCGCACCGCCTTCGGCCGCCATGTCTATGCGCTGGGCGGCAACGAGACGGCGGCGCAGCTTTCGGGCGTCAAGACGCGGCGCGTGAAGCTCGCGGTCTATGCGCTCTCGGGCCTCACCTCGGCCTTTGCCGCCGTGATCCTGACCGGTCGCTTGATGAGTGGCCAGCCGAATGCCGGCGTCGGCTTCGAGCTCGACGCCATCGCCGCCGTGGTGCTCGGCGGAACCGCCATCTCCGGCGGTCGCGGGCTGATCCTCGGCACGCTGATCGGCGCTGTGCTGCTCGGCATTCTCAACAACGGCCTGAACCTCATGGGTATCAACCCCTACCTTCAGGACGTCATCAAGGGCGGCATCATCCTGCTCGCCATCTATATCGGTCGCGAGTGGCGCTGACCGGCCTCTTCCCCCAAGCATGGAACATCGTCATGTCTGAATCGCTGAACGGCAAGATCGCCGTCATCACCGGCGCCGCCTCCGGCATCGGCCTCGCCACGACCGAAAAGCTTCTGGGCGCGGGCGCCACCGTGGTCATGGTGGACCGCAACGCCGAAGCGCTCAAGAGCCTCACCGCCAGGCTGGGCGAGAAGGCCGTCGCGCAGGTCACCGACCTCACCGACGCGGAAAGCTGCGCCGCCATGGTGCCGGAAATCCTGCAGAAGGTCGATCATATCGACATTCTCTACTGCAATGCCGGCCTCTATATCGGCGGCGATCTGACCGAGACGACGCCGGACGCCATCGACCGGATGCTGAACCTCAACGTCAACGCCGTGATCAAGAACGTCCATGCCGTCGTTCCGCATATGAGCGCGCGCAAGACCGGCGACATCATCGTCACCTGCTCGATCGCCGGCCATTACCCGACCTATTGGGAGCCGGTCTATGCCGCCTCGAAATGGGCCGTGACCTGCTTCGTGCAGACCATGCGCCGGCAGATGATCCCGCATGGCGTGCGCGTCGCGCAGGTTTCGCCCGGCCCCGTCGTTTCGGCCTTGCTCGCGGACTGGCCGGAGGAGAACCTGCGCAAGGCGAAGGAATCGGGCAGCCTGATGGACCCGAGCGAAGTCGCCGATGCGGTGGAATATATCCTGACGCGCAAGCGGACGGTGACGGTGCGGGACATGATCGTCCTGCCCACCAATTTCGACCGCGTCTGAGCGAAGACGAGTGCTGCGAGGGAGAGACGAAATGGCGGACCATGTGATCGGGATCGATGTCGGCACGGGCTCGGCGCGGGCCGGCGTGTTCGACCAAACGGGCCGTCTTCTCTCCCTTGCCAAGCGCCCCTTCGACATGCATCGCGAGCGCGGCATCATCGCCGAACAGTCGAGCGAGGCGATCTGGCGCGCCGTCTGCGAAGCGGTGCGCGAGGCGGTGGCGACGAGCGGCGTCGATCCGGCCGATATTGCCGGCATCGGCGTCGACGCGACCTGCTCGCTGGTCGTGATCGGGCCGGACGGGAAGGGGCTGCCGGTCGGCGACCCTGCCCACCCCGAGCGCGACGTCATCGTCTGGATGGACCACCGCGCGACCGGCGAGGCCGAGCGCATCAACGCCATGGGCCACCCCGTTCTGCGCTATGTCGGCGGGCGCATCTCGCCCGAGATGGAGACGCCCAAGCTCCTCTGGCTGCGCGAGAACCGGCCTGAAATCTACGAGGGCGCGGCGCATTTCTTCGACCTGACGGACTTCCTCACTTGGAAGGCGACCGGCGCGCTCGACCGTTCGGCCTGCACGCTGACCTGCAAATGGACCTATCTCGCCGCCGAAGGGCGGTGGGACGACAGCTATTTCCGCGCCATCGGGCTCGGCGACCAACCTGACGATGGCTATCGCCGCATCGGCACCAGCGTCGTCGAGCCCGGCACGGCGCTGGGCTCCGGCCTGACCGAAGAAGCCGCCGCCGCCTTCGGCCTCCGACCCGGCACGGCGGTCGCGGCCGGATTGATCGACGCCCATGCCGGCGGGCTCGGAACCGTCGGGGCGACGGGCGGCACGGGCGATCCCACGACCTGCCTCGCCTATGTCTTCGGCACATCCTCCTGCACCATGGCGACGACGGTGGAGCCCGTTTTCGTGCCGGGCGTCTGGGGACCGTATTTCTCCGCCATGGTGCCCGGCCTCTGGCTGAACGAGGGCGGCCAGTCGGCGGCGGGCGCGGCGATCGACCAGCTTCTTCTCGGCCATCCCGCCCATGGCGCCGCCTCGCGGCAGGTGGAGGCGGAGGGCCAGTCCCTGCCGCAATGGCTGGGCGAGCGCGCGCTGCGCGGCGCGGCTTCGGCCAGCGGGACCGTGCGCCTCGCTGATGGTCTGCACGTCGTGCCGGAATTCCTCGGCAATCGCGCGCCCTTCGCCGATCCGCATGCGCGCGCCGTGATCTCCGGGCTCGGTATGGAAAGCGACGAGGATTCGCTGGCCGCGCTCTATATCGCGGGCGTCTGCGGCCTCGGCTATGGGCTGCGGCAGATCGTGGAGACGCAGGAGGCCCATGGGCTCTCGATCCGCACGATCAGCATCAGCGGCGGCGCGGGCGCGCATCCGCTGACGCGCCAGCTTCTGGCCGACGCCACGAACCGCACGGTCGAAGTGATCGATTGCCCCGAGCCGGTTCTGCTCGGCTCGGCCATGCTGGGGGCGGCCGCCGCAAAACTCTTCGACGGTCTGAAGGCCGCGATGCCCGCCATGTCGCATGTCGGCGCGCGCTGCGAGCCCGATAGCGGCGTGCGCGCCCTGCATGATGCGCGCTACAGCGCCTTCCTGCGGCTTCAGGAGACGGCCCGCTCCATTCGCGAGGCGGAAGCCGCAGCGGCCTGATCAGCAGAGCGCGCGGCCTCGGCTGATCCGCCGGGGCCGTTTGGCGTTCAGGGGCGCAACACGAGTTCCATCCGGTCGGCCGGGAAGCGCGCGCGGATCGCCTGCACGGGTCGCCCGTCGAGATCGACATCGACCGCCAAGCTGACGAGGACGATCGCGTCCGGCGCGCTCGCCAGATGCTCGGCGTCCAGCGGATGCACCCGCTCGGCCGTGATGCGCGTTTCGCGCCGTCGATAATCCGCAACCCCTTCCAGCCGCAGCGCCTCGGTCACCGAGCCGGTTTCGGCATAGGCCCGCACGATGCCGGGAAAACGCTCCACCGAGAAATGCGAGGTGGCGATGGACAGCGGCACGCCATTGGCGACGCTGAGCGTTTCCAGCCTGTGCAGCATCGCGCCCGGCGCGCAGTCGAGCAGCTGGGCCAAGGCCCCGTCCGCCCGCATCGTATCGGCGCGGATCAGCCGGCCGCCGGGCCTGCGCCCCTGCGCCGAGACATTCTCCGAAAAGCGCGTGCGCGGGCCGATCGGATAGGCGAGCCGGGGCGGGGCGGAGTTGACGAACGTGCCCCGCCCGCGCTCGGCGCGCAGCAGGCCTTCCGCCGAGAGGGACTGGATCGCGCGCCGCACCGTATGCCGGTTCACGCCATAGGTTTCCGCCAGTTCCGTTTCCGGCGGCAGGCGCTCCCCCATCATGCCTTCGGCGATGGCCGACCTGATCCTGTCGGCCACGCGCCGCCAGCGCGTCACGCCCTCGTCCGTCTCATTCAACCGTTTCTCGCCCCGTCGCGCCCGCTGTCATTGGGATGTCACCGATGGACGGTTAGAGAGGTTTCGTCCAGACTAGATGTCTAGACCAATAGACAAAGTTAGGCCGACCCATGCACTCCTCGCCCAGTCAGGCGCACGAGACGCCTCCGAAGCTGCGCCAGCGCGCGATCAGCGCCTTTGCGCTCGCGCCCGCCCCGCGCCTTCGCTCCCTCTTCGCCGCACTGGCGAAGGATGCGGGTCACGACGTGCCGGAGGCCATGCCGGTGCGCGGGCCGGAGATCGGCCTCGTCATGCTGCGCGGCCGGGCGGGCGGCGGCGGCGCGCCGTTCAACCTCGGCGAAGCCAGCGTCTGCCGCGCCACGGTGCGCTTGGGCACCGGCGAGGTCGGCCATGCCATGATCCTCGGACGCGATCCCGAAAAGGCGCGGCTCGCCGCCCATCTCGACGCGCTCTGGCAACATGCGGACTGGCACGAGCGGGTCGAGTCCCAGATCGTCGCGCCGCTTCTCGCCGCCGATGCCGAGGATGCGGCGGAACTGGCCAGCGAGACGGAAGCGACGCGGGTCGATTTCTTCACGGTGGCGCGGGGCGAGGACTGACATGACACAGATTCATTTCGCCGCAGACGCCGTGGCCGGAGGCTTTCCCGATCCGGTCCTGGACGCGCAGAGCGCCTTTCGCCGGATCATGAACGCCTTCGCCGAGCCCGGCACGACAGCTTGGCTGGACATGCCGGTCCAAGCGCCCGCCGCCTTGTCCCCCGCCGCCGCGATCCTGCTTCTGACGCTGGCGGATGCCGACGCGCCGATCTTCCTCGAAGGCGCGGCCGCGCTGACAGAGGCCAGCGCCTGGCTCGCCTTCCACACCGGCGCGCGGGTCGATGCCGCACGGGGGGAGGCCAGCTTCGCCCTTCTGACCGAGAATTCCGACCCCGCCGGGTGGGATGCGTTGCCGATCGGCACGGATGCCTATCCCGACCGCGCCGCGACGCTGATCCTTCCCGTGCAAGCCTTGGAGGGCGGTGCGCCGCTCACCCTGACGGGACCGGGCATCGAGACGGTGCGGACCATCGCGCCTCTTGGCCTGCCGGCGGGCTTCCTCGAGGCGCGAGCGCGCAACGCCGCCCTCTTCCCGCGCGGGCACGATCTCGTTCTGGTGGCGGGCGACGCGCTGATCGCTCTGCCGCGCACCACCAAGCTTCGGGAGGCCTGAGCCATGTATGTGGCCGTCAAGGGCGGTGAAGCCGCTATCCGCAACGCCCATCGCCTGCTGGCCGACCGCCGCCGGGGCGCGCGCGACGTGCCGGCGCTGGGCCTCGACCAGATCACCGGGCAATTGTCGCTCGCCGTCGATCGCGTCATGGCCGAGGGCTCGCTCTACGATCCGGAACTCGCCGCCATCGCCATCCGGCAGGCGCGCGGCGACATGATCGAGGCGATCTTCCTCCTGCGCGCCTATCGCACCACGCTGCCGCGTTTTCGCGCCGCCGAGCCGATCGACACCGGCCATATGCGCTTGGAGCGGCGCGTGTCGGCGACCTACAAGGACCTGCCGGGCGGCCAGCTTCTGGGCCCGACCTTCGACTATACCCACCGCCTGCTCGACCCCGCCATGGCGGGCGACGAGCCGGTAGCCGAGCCCGAGCGCAGAGCGGCCGAGCCGGACCAGCCCGCGCCGCGCGTCACCGACATTCTCGGCCATGAAGGGCTGATCGAGCCCGATGGCGTGAAGCCGCTTGAGGGCTGGGCCGAGCCCGGCGACATCACGCGCGATCCGCTCGACTTTCCGGCCGGGCGGGACCTGCGGCTCCAGGCGCTGGCGCGCGGCGACGAGGGCTTTCTTCTGGCGCTCGGCTATTCCACGCAGCGCGGCTATGGGCGTACC
>NZ_BBWM01000074.1:0-37521 GCF_001463805.1 Aureimonas sp. D3
TGCGTTCCCGCATCTCCAGACCATCCTTGACGCCGAGCGCTTCGGCCAGGGTCCACCCTCCCGGCATGTCCTGCCGGAGGACACCGATCGTACCCGTTCGCCGAACAGTGCCGGACGATGGCTCGGCGGAACCTGCAACGATGCGAAGAAGGGTGGATTTGCCAGACCCGTTGCGTCCGACGAGCCCGACGCGTTCCGTCCCGACCGCGAAGGTCAGATTTCGGAAGAGCGGGCGGTCAGGCGTCCCAGCGGAAACGGAGTCGAGCGTGAGGAAGGCGGACATGGGCAACCATGGCAGGGGGAGAGACAAGGCGGATCGCGTTGTTCGTCCTGTTGTTCACGGCTGCACTCCTTCTGCTACTCGTCTTCAACGTATGGCCCGAATGCATGCCTTGCAACCGAACGGCGGCTTCCGGGCATCTGGCGAAGGACTTCGTTCGAAGACAAGGACGATCGAAGCAGACATTGTGGGCATATCCGATAGTTACGCCAACTTCATTCTACACTTGAGTTTTGCGCCATCTAACCAATTGGCGAAGCTACGGGCGAGCCGGTGTGCGAAACCCGGTGGCGTGGTGCGAAAATCTTAGTGACGATCGCGCCGATGGCGAACAGGGCCAGTGGTGCCGCGAGCACGATCCCAAGGCGATGCATTCCGCTCGAGATACGTGACCGCATGTGTGATCCCAATCGACCCCGGCTAGCATTACAGTTGCGCATTTCGTTTGACATGGGAGGCACGAGCAGCGGCCTGGTGGGCTCTGCGCCAGAGCGACCATGCGATGACGTCGGCGGGGAGGATGCGCCGTCTGGTCAAGCGGCAGGCGATGCGCCGGATTTCCTGCACGGACCAGCAGATCAGCGACGGTTCAGGGCTCGGGCTTCGACCCCCCTTTTAGCGGGTATCGCACCGTTGGCCTTGTGACGGATCGCGCTCATCATCGCGAAGGCCAGCATGACGAGCGAGACGTGACGGTGCCAGCCGTGCCAGGAGCGCGTTTCGTTGTGGTCGAGGCCGAGTTCGTTCTTGGCGGTCTCGAAGCTGTCCTCGATCGCCCATCGGCGGCCCTCGACCTGGACCAGCGTTTCGATCGGCGTGCCGGCGGGACACCAGGTGGTGAAGAAGGCTAGTTCCCCGTCAGCGACATGACGCCGGATCAGGAGACCGCGGGTCCAAAGACCGGATGAGTGTTCGTCGTACTCGGCCGCCTCGAGGTCGGCCAGTTCCAGATAGGCCCAGTCGTGAAGGCGCTCACCCTTCGTGCCCTTGCCAGCCGACAGCCGCTGCCATGCAGCGGGATCCAGACCTTCGGCAATCTCGGCGGCCGTGCCGGCGACGGGCGGCTTGCCGATCCACGAGTTGAACTGGCTGTTGGCGTTGACGCCGAGCACATAGCCCTTGCCCGCCCGGCGCAGCGCCATCTCTATATCACCGAAGCCATAAACGCTGTCGGCCGCCACCCAGGCGAAGGGCACATGGGCTTCGATGGCACGATGGATCATCGCCAGCGCCAGCGCCGGCTTCGTGGCAAAACCAACATCGACGGGCACATGTGCCGCCTTCAGCCGGGACGGATCGCCCGTCCAGGCCTTCGGCAGATACAGAGCCCGGTCGACGAAGGCGTGACCGTGGCGCGAGGCGTACGCCGCAAAGACACCGATCTGGCAGTTCGTGATCTTGCCCGCTGAGCCTGTGTACTGCCGTCCAACACCGCAGGATGCATGACCCTGCTTCAGGAACTCGGTCTCGTCCAGCACGAGCACAGCATCGTCGTCGCTCAAGTGCTCGACGACGTAGTCCCGCACGATGTCACGCAAGGCATCGGCATCCCAGCGCCCGCGTCCGAGAATGGCTTGCTGGCGCCACGGCCCCGGATCGCCCGCCGCTTCCGCCCGCATCCAGCCGGTCTTGCGCCGCTCTTCGCCCAAAAGTCCGTCCAGAAACAAACCCGCCGATGCCGCCACACGGTCCTGCGTGAACAACGGTCGCATCCGCCCCTTCACGTCCCGCAGCGACGACGCCCACAGCTCCAGCGTCGCCTCGATCGATGCCACCATCGCCATGACCTCCCTGCCATGGCGCCACATCGATTCAGACTTCACTCATTCGTGCAACTGTAATGCTAGGTAGGGGACTCACCCAACATATTGCCACGATTGGCAGATTCCATATGGCATTGGGTCCTTTGGATGGAGACGATCATGCGCGATCTGTTCTGGCTGTCGGACGAGGCGTGGGCGAAGTTGGAGCCGCACCTGTCCAAGAACCAACCCGGTAAGCCGCGGGTTGATGACCGGCGGGTTATCTCAGGCATCCTCCATATCCTGAAGACCGGCGGTCGCTGGCGGGATGTGCCGCCTGAGTACGGACCGGCCAAGACAATCTACAACCGTTACACTCGATGGGCACGGCGTGGCGTCTGGCAGCGGATCTTCGCCAAGGTCGCAGCCGCAGGCGCTGTCTCTGATGAATTCTGCCTCGACAGCACCCATGTCAAAGCACACCGCTCCGCATCCGGCGGAGTTCGCAGGATCAGCAAGACATCCAGTGGATGTCTTGCCCGGAGAACGGGGAGTTCAGCCAAGCGGTCGGCATCTCGCGCAGCGGCCGAACGACAAAAATCCATTGTCTGGCCGATGCTTGTGGCCGGATCGTCGCTCTTGCCCTAACGCCCGGCAACATCGCCGACATCACCATGGCTCTTCCGCTCTTGGAAGCTATAAGACCGACGAAGCGTCTGATTGCAGACAAAGCCTATGATGCCGATAAGCTTCGGACTTGGCTCAGCGAGTATCAGATCGAGCCGGTCATTCCGGGGCGGGCCGCCCGCCATATCGTCTACCCGCTAAACCGCAAGGCCTATCGCCGTCGCAACATCATCGAGCGCATGTTCGGCAGGCTCAAGAACTGGAAGTGCATCGTAACCCGCTACGACCGCCTCGCCATCAACTATCTCGCCGCCATCGCCCTGATCGCCACGGTCACTCAATGGCTTGGGTGAGTCCCCTACCTAAGGCATCCGGGCCAGCACCTTCGAATCTGGGGGCGCGTTGTGCGTTGAGACGACGCATCGTCCATGACGGCGGATCGATCCGGATCACAGGCCGTTCCGCTCGCATCTTCAACAGATCGAGAGCCACAGCATGAGCGATGATCCGCGCACCAGCCAGCCAACGAGCTTCCCCGGCGAAGAGCCACAGGCGAAGCCGGGCTTCGAGACGAAGATGCGCACCAAGCCGGATCACGGCGAGGAGAGCTATGTCGGCAAAGGTTTGCTGGACGGGCGAGCGGCGCTGATCACGGGCGGGGATTCGGGCATCGGCAAGGCAGTGGCGATCGCCTATGCCCGGGAAGGAGCTGATGTCGCGATCTCCTATCTGGCGGAGGAGCAAGCGGACGCGGAGGAGACCAAGGCTTTCGTCGAGAAGGCAGGACGCCGCTGTCTGCTGCTGCCGGGCGACATCCGCGACCGCGACCTTTGCGCCTCCATTGTTGAGCAGACGGTCGCCGAGTTCGGTGGGATCGACATCCTCGTGAACAACGCCGCGGCCCAGACCACCAACAAAGATCTCGCCGACATCGATGACGACGAGATGCAGGCTGCCTTCCAGACCAACGTCTTCGCCATGATCCGCCTCACCAAGGCAGCAGTGCCGCACATGAAGCCGGGTTCGGCTATCATCAACACAACGAGCATTCAGGCGAAGGTCGCGACCGAGAGCATGATCGTCTACGCCGCCACCAAGGGGGCGATCTCCAGCCTGACGATCAGCCTCTCGAACCTCCTGGCCCCGAAAGGTATTCGCGTCAACGCAGTGGCGCCCGGCCCGGTCTGGACCCCGATCCAGCCGATCGCCAAGGACGCGGAGACACTGAAGACGCTCGGTCAGAATACGCCGCTCGGCCGAGCTGGCCAGCCCAGTGAACTCGCCGCAGCCTATGTGCTGCTCGCCTCGCGCGAGGGAAGCTACATGTCCGGCGCGGTCATCCCGATCACCGGCGGCATGCCGATGTACTGACGGGACCGGAGCGCCGGCGGCTTCTTCCGATGGTTCCAGCGGCGAACCGTCGGAGGAAGCGCAGGGCGCTTGCACCTCATCGCGCAACGCCCGAACGCGCTTCGATTTCGCAAACGAGGCGTGGCGAAGCTCCCGACAATCTTGCGGCGTGACCTAAGTTCCCGGTTCAGTCCGAACCCCTGGGTGGTCCCTCGTGAAGCGTCTCCTTGTCCTCCTTGCCTTGTCTGTCCCAGTCCAGGCCTCCGCCCGCGACATCGGCGAGGTCTCGACAGCCTTCAAGCTGATCGGGCCGAACCACAAGATCGTCGTGACCGCGTTCGAGGACCCGAAGATCGGCGGGATCAGTTGCTATGTCGCCCGTCCGCGAACGGGGGGCATCAAGGGTGCGGTCGGGCTCGCTGAGGACCCGTCCGTCGCCAGCGTGTCCTGCGTCCAAACAGGCCCGATCGTCTTCAACGATCCTATCAGCGGCGACGAGGAGGGCGAGCAGGTCTTCGACGAAAGCCGTTCTCTGATCTTCAAGTCGCTCGAGATCGACCGCCTCTTCGACAAAACGAACGGCAGCCTGGTCTATGTCGCGCGAACGACCCGCCTGATCGATGGCTCGCCGGCGACTTCCCTTTCGGTCGTCGCGCCGATGGCATGGAACGGCACGCAGCCGGACGCTGCAAAAGTTCGCTGACGGAAGACATCCTCACAGGGTTTCCATAGATTTCGCTAGCTGATGGCCGGCGTGATCGCAGACGATGTCCGGTTTCCGTCTTCCGAGAATCCTGATGGCTGTCCCCAAACGTCTCGTTTGGGTGAAACCGGCCCGTTAGGGGGCGGGCAGACATCTAGCGGAATCGGGCATTCAACTCGGTACGAGGTGAGCACCGAACCCGGTGATGTGTTCCGGCGCGGCCTCGGGGCGCAGTTCCATCGACGGGATCTCGTAGTCGCCCCCGTTTTGTCGGCGGAAGGGGATGGGCGGTTCAGCGAACAGGCCGCGCATTCGCTCGCGTAGCGCCTGCGCGGTCGCCTCGAAACCCATCTCGTCCATCCGGTCGGCGCGGTACGTCACGAAGGGCGGCAAAACCTCGTAGCCGGGATAGAACAGGACCCCGTGCTGGATCGGGAACAGAAGATCGTCGATCGGTCCGTTGATGCCGCGCGGTCCATAATGCGACGCCCATCCGCCGGCATTGACGATCAGCATGGCCCGCTTTCCGGCGAGGCGTCCCTCTCCGTAGCGGTCGCCCCAACGCGTGTCGCTGTGCTCGCCGACACCGTAGGCGAAACCATAGGCATAGACCCGGTCGATCCACCCCTTCAGGATCGCGGGCATCGAGAACCACCAGAGCGGAAAGGCCAGGATTAGGGCGTCGGCCCAGAGCAGACCTTCCTGCTCCTGCACGACGTCGTCCGTCAACGTGCCGGTGGCAAAGGCCTCGCCGGAGGCTTGCGGGACCCGCAGGCGCTGCGCCGGGGCAAGGGTTGGAAAGTCCGCACGATCGGCCGCGCTCTTCCAATTGATCGCGTAGAGATCGGTGACGCGCACGGTGTGACCGTCGGCGCTGAGTTGCGCCGCCGCCGTATCGCGCAGGGCGTTCGTCAGCGAGCGGGGTTCGGGATGTGCGGAGACGATCAAGACGTTCATGCAACGATACCTCTTCCGGTTTGAGGCCATCAGAGCTAGACGCAGGTCGGTTCCGTCGGAAGTTGGCGCCAACGCATAGGATTGTTCCGTTCTGTGGATAGGTCTGACGTCACGCTGGAGCGTATGCGCAGCTTCGTTCGAGTTGCGGAGCGAGGCAGCTTCTCGGCAGTCGCGCGCGAGATGGGTGTCGGGCAGGCGACAGTCAGCCGGCACGTGGCGGAACTCGAGCAGGCGCTTGGCACCACTTTAATCAACCGCACAACACGCCGGCTCAGCCTTACACCCGAAGGCGGGCGCTACCACGAGGACGCTCGCGCCGTCCTGCGACTAGTGGAGGAGGCTGGCGAAGGCTTGTACCGGGCGAGCGATGCGCTCTCAGGCTCGGTTCGCGTTTCCTGCACCGCCGCGCTGGGCGTCCGCCAAGTCGCGCGGGCCCTATTCGCGTTTCAGGACCGCCATCCCCGCGTCGAGATCGATCTCAAGCTGACCGACACGCGGATCGACCTCGTCCGAGAGGCCGCCGACATCGCGATCCGGCTCGGGACGCTCACGGATAGCTCGATGCAGCGCAAGCATGTCGGCTTGTCGCGCCGCATCCTCGTCGCTTCGCGGGACTATCTCGAACGGCACGGAACGCCAACATCTCCCGACGACCTGCGGCATCACCGAACGATCCGTATGAGCAACGTGGCCGACAGCGGAACGTTGGTGCTGCAAGGGCCGGACCGGAGCATGGCGACCGTGCCGTTCGGCGACCGGCTTCTCCTGGATCATGGGCTGGCGGCGCGCGAGGCGATTGTGCAAGGGCGCGGCATCGCGCCCGCACACCTCTGGCTGATCGACGATCTCTTGGATATTGGCGCTATAGTGAAAGTCCTTCCGGACCACCGACTTGAGCCCGTTCCGCTGTCAATCCTCGCCGCGCCGGGGCGGCTGCGCATCCAACGCGTCCGGCTGCTGGTCGACAGTCTGACTGCCTTCTTGCGAGGGCTGCCGGGCGTCGCCAACTAGGATCGGTTCTTCCGATGCGAGGTCTATGGCCCAAGACGGCGATAAGGGATCGATCGCAGAAGAGAGCTAATCCGTCGATGGCGGTGCGCCTCGCCCGGGCCTTCGCCATCATCGACCCGTTCGGCCCTTTCCCACCTCGAGAAGCTGGCGCATACAATCGCACCATGGGCGAGATGTGGGGCGAGAGCGACTGACCTCGAAACGGAGACAAACATAACCGACCCAGACGACATCCGGAAACAGATCGAGGCCGACACAGCGAGGTTTAACGCCTCCATCAGGACGACCCTTAGGCTCCAGACCATGCTAATGGCGTCCGCGTTCATCCTGTCCGGCATTTTGGTGATCGCTTTCGCGCGCTGAGGCGATCGATCACTCCCACCTCGGTCAGCTGATCCGCGCCGCGCCGTTTCCCCTATGCCGGTGTCTGGCCATCCCCATCCGCCAGATCGCAGCACGTTCCATCTGCTCGCGGATCGTCCGCTTGGGATGGTTTGGGTTTGACGTCGCGGATTTCGTGCCGCGCAAAGCCCTTCCAGGCTTGGCGAACCCTCGTCTTGTGCGGTCCCAGGTTGAACAGCTTGTCCCCGCGATCGGCGAACCGGTAGATCCAGTCAGTTTCACGAGCCATAACGTCTTGGCGGGTCTCCGCCCGGTCCAGGATCGCCAGCTTCGGCATCAAGGGTAGTCCGCTGTAGAGGTGGAGGTGCGATGCGATCCAAGGGTCCGGTTTGATCAGCTTGCGCCCTTGCCGACCGGGAACCTTCGGCTGCGGCATGGAAAGCGTCGACCGGTCGATGAACGGCGAGGAGCCGAGCGTTGCGAGCCAACGGGAGATCGACGGATGTCGCTGCGGCCGCTGATCGCCCGTCCAGCAGCGCATGTGGCTTCCGAAGCGAGAGACGATGTTTTGGGTCTGCCCGACATAGACCGGGAGATCGGTGACCGGATCGCAGATTGCGTAGACCACGAAGGGCGTTCGCTGGAGGCAAACCATGGCTTCGGTGCGGGGTGTGCTGAGGACACGGCGGGGATCGATGAAGGACGCCATCTCGGCTCTCCTCTCCAAGGGTGTATGAACACCCTCCCCTCCCTTTCTCTGCCTTTTGAGCCGCCCGATGGGCTTTTCCCCTCAAGCTCGCGGACGGGCAGCCCACGTCTCACGGTCTTCGCCGCTGTAGTGCCCCCGTTTGATCGGACACTTCGGCTACGAAGATTGAGCTCGAATGAACTCGCGGAGCGAGCGCATTCTGAGCGCGGAATGGGGATGGATTTCGTTGTAGTCCTCGATCCATCCGTCGATCTGCTGGAGCGCGGTTGCTGCGTCCGGCAAAGGGTTCACGCGAACACAGTCGCCCTTGAAGGTCTTCACGAAGGCCTCGGACATGCCGTTCGGCTCCGGGCTGCGAACCGGCGTGAAGCAGGGTACGAGGTTGAGCGCTAGGGCGAAGGCGCGCGTTTCCCGGGCGATGTCAGGACTGCCAATGTTGAACAGGTGCTCCACTGGGGTAGGCGTCCGCGTCGATCCGAAGCGCTTCTCAACCGCCTCGACGCCGACCCAGCCGCCGATATGGCGGCTGCCAAGCTGACGCAATGGCTTCGGGCTTTGCCTCGGGATCTCCAGAACGCGATCGTTCGAGATCGGCCCGATGGCGCAAAAGACTGGAACGACGTCCTGATAGCGGGACCCCAGCCCATTCCCGCCAAGTCGACCAAGGCGGAACCCCGATACGATTGGGACGACGATCCGTCATCCTCGCCGGGCTTCTGAGAGCTAGCTCATCCTGGTGAGCGGGGACGGCAACGCCGGAAGAGCATGAGGTGCTCCAAATCCGATATCCATACGAGCCCTTGCAGCGAAATATGTATCACCATATGATACAAGTACGAAGGGGGTTTATGATCGTTTCGACCAAAGGCAAGTTTGTGGAAGCGATCGTGTCGGGCAAGAACCCGAAGGGCTTTCCGGCCGACCTGTTCAAGACGGCCAACCGTCGCCTTCAAGCTGTTCACAATGCGGCGGTGCTGGACGACCTTCGCTCTCCTCCCGGCAATCGGCTGGAGGCACTCAGAGGGGATCGGCAGGGGCAGCATTCCATTCGGATCAACGATCAATGGCGCATCTGCTTCCGCTGGACGGAGCAAGGCGCGGAGGACGTGGAAATCATAGACTATCACTGATGGACGTCACCCAAGCGATCCTGCGCCATACAGCCAAGGAGGGCATCATGGCACTCACTTTCGCAGACCCGGTACATCCGGGTGAGTATCTTCGTGAAGAGTACCTCATTCCGCTCGGTCTCAGCGCCGGAGCGTTGGCGAAGGCGCTTCATCTGCCGCGCACCCGTATCGAGCGCATCGTGAAGGAAGAGGTGGGTGTCTCGGCCGATACGGCCCTTCGCCTATCCCGGTATTTCGGAACGTCGCCGGATATCTGGCTGAACTTCCAGCGCGCTTGGGACCTGCGCAAGGAAGCGGAGGCGCTGAAAGACGAGTTGGAGCGGATCGTACCGCGTTCTATTGCGGCTTAACGAGCCGCACTGGGTTTTCCCGAAGCTCCAACATTCCCTGGTCATCCTCGCGCAAAACTTTAGCGCTGATGGCTTTCGCCAATACGACGAACGGGTGGTTGCGTGCGTTCGCTTCGCCTCAATTGTTAGCTGTACATCCTTCATCGAAACGGAGGATCAGATGGCTGCTCCAAACAATCAGCGACCCAGGGTTCTGCGACGTGGGCCTGCAATCTTCGTAGCCCTCGTTTTTGGTGTGCCGTTCATACTGTGGAACGCTGTCGGCTTCGCTCAGTGCAAGAGTGCTGGCGGGCAGGTGCGGATAGTAGGGCTGGAGCCCCGGTGCTTCATAAACTGGAGCAGCGCGCCCTAACCAGATAAGCGTGGCTGAACCACTCGGTACTGGCATTCCCATCGCTGTCAGGCCCGCAGATTGTCCGACCGCGGATGTACTGGCGAGTTGAGATGCAGAGCCGATCCCCTCGGGAGACGCTGGAGCCGTTGGGTGAAATCCCCAGCGGCTTTTTTTGTGTTCAGGCTTGGCTTTGGATGAAGCCTGCGCCGTCAGAGGCGGCTGTTCCTCCTCTCAGCCATTTGCTTTCCCCAAACGAAAAACGCCCTTGCCGGGGGAGGACCGGCAAGGGCGTTTGAGAGAAGCCGAAAGGTGGGAGGAACCGCTCGGCTGGTTCGCTTCAGATGGGGGAGGACCAGCTGAAGCGAAATGGGGAAACTTAAGAGCGGACCGCCTGACGGGCGATGGCCGGGATGTCGGAGCGGGCGATGCCGAGGTCCGAGAGTTCGCGCTGCGACAGGCGGTTCAGTTCGGCGGCCGTGTTGCGATACTGGCGCCAGTTGCTGAAGGAGCGAGCGAGGGTCATGATGTCTTGCCTTTCGTGCCCGGCCTCTCATCGGTGGTGGCCGGCGTGTTCCTGTTCTTCCGATGAAGAGAAACTACGCCTCTCGCTCATTGGGCAGTAGCGCAAAGCTCGAAGAGGAGGGTTGCAGTTCCTCGCTATCCAGCGCCTGCACGTTCGACATGCGACAGACGCATGGATCGCCACCGTCTTGACGCCATAAATGTGCAAAAAACGGCCTAACTCGACCAAGTCATATGACGTTTTCGCATCAAATCAGCGCTTACGAGAAGTCGGCGGCAGGAATATCCTGAAAGCCGTTGAGCACGCGGATGACGGCCACGGCGTCAGGCATGACTCGATAAAACACCACATAGTTGCCAACGGCGAAGCTACGCAGGTCCTCGGCCACTTCGGGTCGCGCCCGACCGGCAAGAGGACTATCCGCCAGCATGGCAAAGGTCCGCTCGAAGCGGTCGAGCATGGCGTCGGCGGCCTTCTCGTTGTCGTCGGCAATGTAGGACCAGACGCGCAGCAGATCGGCGCGTGCATTCGGGGTCCGAATGATAGGCAGGCTCAACCGATCAAGCTTCCTTGGCACGCTGACGGCGGGCTTCGGCTTTCAGCTCAGCCACGCTCTCCATCGGCTCAAGAGCGCCGCTGGCGTCACCTTCGGCAATCATGGTGCGCAGGGCTTCCAGCTTGGCCTCCCGCGCCTGCTCGCGTTCCTCGATCAGGCGCAAGCCTTCCCGGTGAACCTCGCTCACGGTGGCATACCGCCCGCTTTGCACCATGCGTTGCACCATATTCTCGTAGTGCTTACCGACCGTCACGTTCGCCATGTCGATCCCTCCTGATGCCGTAGAATAGCATTTTATGACATAAGGCCCTAGAGAAAACCGACGCCGAGGGTCTATCGGCAGACCTTCCGCATCTTTTCATGATGTAGCCTACCCGTGGTCAAAGCACTCCCGCCCACCGCCAGGAGGAGGTCGAAGCCAAAGCAGCTGAGATCATACGACAGATAGAGCTTGCGAAAGAGGGGAACGGCAGGGCGCGCGAGGTTGCGGCAGCGATCGATCGCGGATTGGTCGCCAAGGAAGCCTTCGGCATCGCGCTCATCAACGTCGACGAATTCAAGTCGATCAACGACACCTATGGACACCGGATCGGTGATGCCGTCCTTCGGCACGTTGCGAATGTGCTGCAGGCAGCGATCTTGGAAGGAGAGACCGTTTCGCGCATCGGTGGCGACGAGTTTGCGGTCCTGCGCCGCGTATCCTCGCGCGACAAGTTCCATAGAAGGCTCGCGATCCTACGCCAGTTGATGGACTGCGACGTTCTTCTGGTTGATCGGACCATCCGTGTCAGAGCGAGCCTTGGAGGCGAAGTCTGGAAGCAGCCGTGGACCCTGGACGATATCCTGGCAGCTTCGGACAACGAAATGTATCGTCACAAAACTCAGCGGCGAACGGCGGCCTAGCGGTGGATGATCCCTTGAGCCTTCCTCAGAGGCCCGTTCGGGATCGACTCCGGTAGCGGCCGTCGCCCTTGCGGCCGACCAGCGTGCTGTCGCGGACCATGACCTTTCCTCCCAGGAGAACGGTGGTCGGCCAGCCCTCGACCTCCAGTCCTTCATAGGGCGTGTAATCCGCGCCATCGTGAAGGTCGGCGTGACGGATGGTGCGGCGTTCGGCCGGGTCCCAGATTGCGATGTCGGCATCCATGCCGATCGCGATCCGGCCCTTGCGCTCCAATCCATAGACCTTGGCATGGTTGGTCGCGGTCAGCGCCACAAACCGAGAAAGGTCGATCCGCCCCTTCATCACACCTTCCGAGAAGAGGATCGGCAGCCGCGTCTCGACGCCCGGAATGCCGTTCGGGATGTGCCGGAAGCTTGTCTTGCCCTTCGGGTTCAGCTTGCCTTCGGGATCGTCGTAGCGGAACGGGCAATGGTCGGAGGAGAAGAGGTCGAAGACGCCGGTTTCCAGGCCGTTCCAGCAGGCTTTCTGGGCATCTGCGTCGCGCGGGGGCGGCGAGCAGACGAACTTCGCGCCCTCCCAGTCCATGCCGTCGAGATCGTCGGCGGTCAGCATGAGATATTGCGGGCAAGTTTCGCCGATCACCTTGCGGCCGCGCGCACGCGCGGCGCGTATTTCATCGATCGCTGGCCCGTTGGAGACGTGGACGATGACGACCGGCACGTCCACCACCTCGGCGAGCGACAGGGCACGGTGGGTTGCCTCGCGCTCGACAGCCACCGGCCGGGTCGAAGCATGGGCGCGCGGCGCGAGGTTTCCCTCCGCCTCGTGGCGGCCGATAAGGTAGCGGATCGCGTCCTCGTTCTCGCAATGGACCATGACCAGCGCGCCCGTGCGACGGGCTACATCCATCGTCTCCAGGATTTGCGCATCGTTCAGCCGAAGGCCCTCATAGGTCATGAAGACCTTGAAGGAGGTATAGCCGTCTTCCACCAGCGCCGGCAGTTCCTGGCCGAGTACGGACGGGCTCGGGTCGGCGACGATGAGGTGGAAGGAATGGTCGGTATAGCAGTTGCCCTCGGCGAGCGCGTGATAGCCCTGCAGCGCCGCGCGCAAGCTCTGTCCCTTCTCCTGCAGGCAGAAGGGCAAAATGGTGGTGTTGCCGCCCATCAGCGCCGAGCGCGTGCCGCTTTCGAAATCGTCGGCCATGACGATCCCGTCGCCGGAGGCTTGAGCGATATGGACATGGCTGTCGATGCCGCCGGGCAGGACATAGCGTCCTGTGGCGTCGATCTCCTCCGCGCCCAGCCCCAGCGCCTCGCCGATCTGGACGATGCGCCCCTCACGGATGCCGATGTCGGCCTGGAAGACGTCCGAGGCGGTGGCGACCGTGCCGCCCCGGATCACGAGATCGAACCCCTCGCTCACAGCGCGGGCTCCAGGGCGGCGATCAGGCGATCGACCTCTTCCAGCGTGTTGTAATGGACCATGGAAACGCGCACGGTGCCATCGGTTCTGGTCAGCCCGTGCTCTTCCACAATGCGCTTGGCGTAGAAGTCGCCGTAGCGGATGCCGATCTTGGCCTTGTCCACGCCTTCGACGACCTCGCGGGAGCTGGTGTCGCCGACCGTGAAGGAGACGGTGGAGACGCGGTCCGCGATGGCCGAGGACGTCCGCCCGATGACGCGGACCGAGTTGCGGCTCCCGAGGAAGTCGAGGAGGCGCGCGGTGATCGCGCGTTCCTGTTCGGCGATCGCGGCAAAGCCCGCCTCGATCGCGGCACGCCCCTCGCCGGCCCCGGCGCGGGTGCCGAGTGCCTCGACATAATCGACCGAGCCGATCGAGCCGTAAGCGCATTCGTAGTTGATGTTGCCGGGCTCCAGCTTATGCGGCACGCGGCTTTTGTCGAAGAAGTAGTGGTAGATGTTATCGAGCGCCAAAAGCTTGTCGCGCTTGCCGAACATCACTGCATGGTGCGGACCGAACACCTTGTAGACGCTGAAGATATAGTAATCGGCATCCAGCGCCTTGACGTCGATGGCCCGGTGCGGGGCGTAGGCGACGGCATCGACGCAAAGCTCGGCCCCGCCGGCATGGGCCATGTCGGCAATCTCCCGGATCGGGTTGATCGTGCCGAGGATATTGGAGGCGTGCGTGACGCAGACGAGCTTGGTGCGCTCGCTCATCAGGCTTTTCAGGTCTTCGAGATCGAGTTCGAAGGTCTCCGGGTCGCAGCGCCACCAGCGGATTTTGACCCCGCGCGCCTCGTGTTTCAGCCAAGGGCCGATATTGGCCTCGTGGTCCGTGTTGGTGAGGATGATCTCGTCGCCCGGCTGAAGGCGGCCGGTCATGGCCTCCGACAGAAAGCGGATGAGGATCGTCGTGGAAGGCCCTTCCACGATCTCGCCCGGCTCGCAATTCATGAAGCGGGCGAAGGCCTCGCGCGACTGGGAGACGCGCGCCGTCGAGATGCGGCTCGGCTCGTAGCTCGCGCCCGTCTGCACATTGCTGGTGAGAAGATAGTCCGAGACGCGCGAGGCGACGCGCGCCAGCACTTGGGAGCCACCGGCATTGTCCATGAAGGTCCATTCGCCCGACAGGGCGGGGAACTGGGCTCTGGCGAAGTCGAGATCGAGGGTCATGTCTGCTGGACCTTGCCGGCGCGCGTAGGCTTTTCCCCGGCGCCTGTCTGGAGAAATCAGTGGTTGAGAACCGCGTCGAGAAAGGCGCGAGCGCGCTCGTTGCGGGTGGAGGAGAAGAAGACGTCGGGCGCGGAGACCTCGCGGATCTCGCCGTCCTCCATGAAGACGATGCGGTCGGCGACCTGCCGCGCGAAGCCCATTTCATGGGTCACGAGGACGAGCGTGACGCCGGAATGCGCAAGGCCCTTGATGACGTCCAGAACCTCGCCCACCATCTCGGGATCGAGCGCGGAGGTCGGTTCGTCGAACAGGAGGATGCGCGGCTCCATGGCGAGCGCGCGGGCGATGCCGACGCGCTGCTGCTGGCCGCCCGAAAGCTGCGTCGGGAACTTGGCCCCTTGCGCGCCGATGCCGACGCGGTCGAGCAGCGCCTGCGCCTTGGCGCGGCTCGCCTCCCAGGAGAGCTTTTTCACCCGAACCGGCCCGAGCGCCACGTTATCGAGAACCGACAGGTTGGGGAACAAGTTGAAGGCCTGGAACACCATGCCGGTCTGCTGGCGCACCTTGAGGAGGTTGCGCCCCCGCTCGACCCGCACGCCGCCGACGAAGACCTCGCCCGCGTCGTATTCTTCCAGATGGTTGATGCAGCGGATCAGCGTGGACTTGCCCGAGCCCGAGGGGCCGAGCAGCACGACCACTTCGCCAGGGGCGACGTCGAGATCGACGCCCTTGAGGGCGGTGAATTGGCCGTAGCGCTTCACGACACCGCGCATACGGATGATGGGCTCTGGCGATGGGGCGGTCATATCAACGGGCCTCCCGCGCGGAGTAGCGTGTCTCGAAGCGGGCGACGAGGCGCACCAGCGGCAGAAGCAGAAGCAGGTAGAGGATCGCCGCGCCGATCAGCGGCGTCGGGTTGGCCGCGAGCGCCTGAGCTTGTGTCGCCTGCTTCAGAAGATCCGGCAGAGCGACGACCGAGGCGAGCGCCGTGTCCTTCATGACGTTGATCGAATTGTTGGTCAGCGGGGGAATGACGATCCGCACCGCTTGCGGCAGGATCACGTCGCGCATCACGTCGATGGCATTGAGGCCGATCGACTGGGCGGCCTCGAACTGGCCGCGCGGGATGGCCTCGATGCCGGCGCGATAGATTTCCGCCGTATAGGCCGCCGAAACGGTGGTGAGCGCGAGACACGCCGAGGCGAAAGGCGAGAGACGAATGCCGATGAAGGGAAAGGCGTAGTAGACGATCACCAGCCAGACGAGGACGGGCAGCGCGCGGAACACGTCGATATAGGCAATGGACAACCAACGCAGCGGGCGCGGCGCATAAAGGCGCACCAGCGCCAAGGCGAGACCGCCCAGAAGACCCAGCACGATCGACAGGCCGCCGAGCAGGATCGTGCGCCAGAGGCCCTGAAGGAGCTGAGGCAGCGAGCGCCAAAGCACGTCGATATTGAAGAAGGTGGTGACGATATCCATGCCTGTCCCTGCGACCGGGGGAGGGCGGGCGCCGCGCGTCCTGCGGGCCCGCCGGGAGTGTCGGGCGCCCGGAGGTCAGAGCTTGGGTGCGCCCAGAACCTTCACGGTCGAGGTTTCGGCGTCCGGCTTCGTGCCGAACCACTTCTCATGGAGCCCCGCCAGGACCCCATCCCCCTTCATCTCGGTGATGGCCTTGGTTGCCTCCGCCACGAGAGGCGAGTCTTTTGCGAACATCACCGAATACTGCTCGCCGGTTGGGATGCGCTCGACCACGGCGTATTGCGGCTTGTCCTTGATGTAATAGGCGACCGCCGGAATGTCGGAGATATAGCCATCGATCCGGCCTGCCGCGAGGTCGAGCATGGCGGGCGAAAGCCCCTCGAAGCGGCGGATTTCGGAAAGACCCAAGTCCTTCTCATGCTGAGTGGCGTAGATGTCTCCGGTCGAACCGGTATCGACGCCGACGACTTTTCCTTTGAGACCGGACAGGCCACCGATGCCGGAATCCTTCAGGACCGAAAGGGACTGGTCGCTGTCGTAATAGGGTTGGGCGAAGGAGACGGACTCCAGCCGCTTCTTGGTGATGGTGATGGAGGAGACCGCTGCGTCGATCCGGCCGGACTGGACGGCGGAGAACAGGCCGTTGAACGGGATGTTCTCGAACTGCACGTCGTCATAGCCCATGCGCTTGGCGGCTTCGCGCACCAGATCGATCTCGAAGCCGACGATCTCGCCCTTCTCGTCCTGGAACTCCCAGGGCACGTTGCCGACATTGGCGCCGACGGTCAGCGTCTTGGCGCTCGCGGGGCCGGCGAGCGCCAGAAGGGCGGCGGCCAGAGCGGCCAGTTTGAAGCGGGTCATGTCGGCTCCTCGGAAAGATAGAGGGAACGGCGGATCGACGGATCGGGCAAACCTGTTCAGAAAATAGACAGTAAGGGTGAATTGCCCTCCGGTGGTCAATTGGTACGGACTGCGTGCGATTTTGAAAAGAGGGAAAAACAAAAATTAAAAGAATCGCATGCACTTTGTTTCATGCCTGCGAATGAACGGGATGCCCCGAAGGAGCAGGTGTTGGTCCAGCCGAGATCGCTCGGGTTCTTAAGGAGGGGAAGCCGATTGGGCGCGAGCTGCCGACACAGCCCTCTAGGCTGTCTGAGAGACTTGGGATCGGTCGGCCGCGTCGCTTCGCTAGCCGTTTGTCGGAGGCTTACCGGTATGCCGTCGGCATCGGTTCTGTTTCGCTCACAGGAACGGGCGACAATCGCTCGTCAGCCCTTTGCCTGCCGGTTCCCCGACAGGTCCTTAGACCTCGTCCGCGATCCGGCGGCGGCCGCGCGCGGATGGCGCTTCCATCTCGGCATAGGGCGCGAGAATATCCATGAGGTCCCCGCGAGCGTCCGGTGCCTTCAGAAGCGCGCGCTGGGCGACCTGCTCGAGATGATGAGCCATCAACTGACTGGCACGGGCCGCATCCCCTGACTCGAGAGCGGACAAAACCTCACGATGTTCAGAGATGGCGCATTCGCTGGAATGAGGGCGTCCGAAGGCGGCGAGCGAGAGGCAGGATCGATAGGCCGTCTCACGGACGTAGCGCGACAGGGTTGGGCGTCCGGTCATCTCGGCAAGCCGCACGTGAAATTCCGTCGCAAGTCGCAGCGAGGCCGCTTCCGGCCCTTTTCGCGCCTGCTCTTCGGCTTCCACGTGGCTCGAAAGTTCGGCGAGTTGGCGAGGCGACAAACGCCCAGCCAGATGCTTGACCACCAGCCGCTCCAGCTCGACGCGAATATCGAACTCGTCGCGCGCATCCTCGAAGGACGGGGTGGCGACCACGGCGATCCGGTTGCGCCGAAGCTCCACGAGCCCCTCGGATGCCAACTGCCCGAGGGCATGTCTGGCAAGCGTTCGGCTGACGCCGAAACGCTCGCCCAGTTGATCTTCCGGCAGCTTGTCGCCGGGCATCAAGGCGCGTTCCAGGATGGCACGGCGAATGGCTCGGCAAATCATCGATGCCCGGTCCATGGCCTTCGACTGGCCCTCCTCAACCGTTTCGCTCGTCACTCGGTGCTACCTTCCATCCCGCAATCCTGCGGCTTTAGCACCCCTCAACGGGACGTTGAAGCGTCCGATGATCCTGGCATGCAATAACAAGTTCAACTGCATGCATTTCGATTCCAACGCGGTGCGTCTAGACTGCCTCTGCAGCCCTGAACGGACCATGGAAATGACGCGCACGATGGTCCGGTTGGAAGTCTGTCATAGCGTCGGCATGCCGCCGTAGCGAAACAAAGCGTAAGGACGCCTATCCACATCGAATCTGCGGCAACCGCAACCGAGCCGAGCGTGTCATGGACTGGCAGACCTGCACATCGTCGCATGCGTCTACGCCATGCGCAAAACAGGCCGCTCCGCTCGCTGACAGGTTCGAACAGCGTCTGGACAAACCATGGGGGTTGCGGCCCCGTCGCAAACGTCCGCGAGTGTCCGACCCTACCGTGAAGCGAACACGAATTGGCCCTCGCGTCCGCTGGTTGCCACTATCGGTCTGCCTTTGTCTGATCGAAGCGAGCTCCTGCTCGCTCGATATCGGGCCCGTATGCGAGTGCCCAAGCACACAATGCCTCGAATGGCGGGCGCAGGGAGTGGCCGAGCGGCGTGATCGCGTACTCCACACCAATCGGGGCGGTCGGCAGGACGGTCCGCGTGACGAGGCCGTTGCGTTCCAACCGCTTCAAAGCGTCCGCGAGCGCCTTGTGCGTGATGCCGTTCAGCCGTCGTTTGATCTCGTTGAATCGGGCTGGCTTGGGGCACAGCACGGTCAGGATCAGGATCGTCCACTTGTCGGCGATCCGATCCAGAACCGGCCGGATGCGAACCATGTCCGCGCATGCCTGCTCCGACAAAAGCTCAAGCTCGGTATCATCAGGCATATCTAGGCTCTTCGAAGTGCGTTCTTGCGACTAGATACATGTCGTATATCTGGAGGCCATCGCTGACCAAGGAGCATGTGCGATGGCAAGAGTTGAGAACAAGACCGCTCTCGTGGTCGGAGGCGCTAAAGGGATCGGTCTGGCGATTGCCGAACGTCTCGCGCGCGAAGGAGCCACCGTCTTCTTGACCGGGAGACGGGCCGACGAGGTGGAGGACGCCGCCCGCAAGCTCGGCGGAGATGTTCGTGGTCTCGTGGCCGATGCCGCCTCCCCGAAGGATTTGGAGCGCGTCGTTGCGGACGTGATCAAAGCGCGAGGGCACCTGGACCTTCTCGTTCTGAACGCCGGTCTCTCCGAGCCTGCCTCGATTGCGGATCAGACTCTGGAGCACTTCGATCGCCATTTCGCGGTGAACGTGCGTGGCATGGTGTTCGGCCTCAAGGCGGCTTTGCCCGCGCTCAGTGAAGGCGCTTCGGTGGTCCTGATGGGATCGATTGCAGACACCATGGGCATTCCGCCCTACAGCACCTATGCGGCCACGAAGGCGGCGGTGCGATCCTATGCTCGTTCCTGGGCCGCTGAACTCGCGCCGCGCGGTATCCGCGTCAATGTTGTGGCACCCGGCCCAACCGATACGGACATGATGGCGGCCGTATCGGAAGAAGGACGCGCGGCTCTGATCGCGCCGATCCCGCTGGGTCGCATGGCACGCCCCGAAGAGGTGGCCTCCGCGACGCTGTTCCTCCTCAGCGACGAAGCAAGCTTCATCACCGGCGCGGAACTCTGCGTCGATGGTGGTGTGCAGCAGGTCTGAACCTCGCATCCCATGGTTGATCATGCCCGCTTCCAATCTCCCAGCGTTGGAAGCGGGCAGTCGCATGTTCACCGAACCGGCATACATCTGCTCGTTGCGTAAGGCCGAATGGTTTCGTTTCGCCATCAGTTCGTTTTGAATCTGAGTTGGCTCGAGGCATGTTTTCCTGTCTCGTTGTCGAACAGCTCGCAGGTCGTTTGTATGCTCAGGCGAGAACCTCGCACTTGGGCGCCTGCTTTTTTGAGTGCTGCCCCGGTGTCGCTGGCAAATGCTCACGCCTGCCCCCGGATCGACAGCGTCTCACGGCGATCCCGATCGTGGCCAGAAGTTGGTTGGATCATGCCTGTCTCCCCCTCGTTGATGAGATCGAGCCGTCCGTTGGGTGAAGCAGCGTCGCTCGAGGAACGACAAGGTCTTCGTTATTCCAATCGAGGTCGAGCAGATACGCGCGTTGGTTTTGGCTTTTCCTGCGCGAAACTCGTTCGCCTTTCAGCTTCAGTCGAAATGGACGAGGTCGACTGCAAGCGGACTTGCGTCTGAGAACAAGGTTCGGTGCTGATGCGAATGACCGTCCGTGCCACCACCTGGCCACGCTCTTTAGGCAACGCCATTCCAGCGTCTCGGATATGCCTTATCCGCTATTTCACCTGCCCGGTCGAAACGAAATGTGCTCTGCCGTTTTTGGCAGAATCTCGCACGCTTGGAGTTTTTGGACGTTTTTCTAGTTTTTATCTAGTTTTAGAGAAAATTCCTCATCAAAAATAACGGTTTAAGCCCTGTTTTTGGAATGATGTACGGTTTTGACGGAATGATGTACGGCGTTGACGGAATGATGTACGGTTTTTTTGGCAGTGATGTACGGTTTTGCTCCTCGTTTCGAGCGCTGAAAATCAGCTGCCGGAGATCCGATTTTTGTCAAAACTGGGCGGACTGATGTACGGTGTTTTGGCAATTCCCGACACGGCATACCTGAAGCGGTTCTCGTGATTTTGTCAAAAACGGGCGGAATGATGTACGGCATTTTGACATAGCCTTGCACCTGGAAAGCTCTTTTTGTCAAAATCGGACGGACTGAAGTACGGTATTTTGTCATTCCGGACTGTCAGATTCATTGGCGAGTTCCAACCGCTTCCGCATGTGGAGCACCTGCCCTCTCTCGCCTTGTCGCAACTCCAGATTATAATCTGGGAGCGGATCCTCCTTTGTTCCTTCGACCAACCGCTCCAGGGCCTGAGCGAATTTATGCGCCGGTAGACGCGAGCCGCTGCGCACATGGACGTCATTGACGCGATAGAAAGCCTCACCTTCCCCCGCCGTTTTGCGGGCGAGGCGATAGATGAATTTCGCGAGCGGTCGCGCGATCAGAAAATAGTCGGGGTTGAGGGTCAGGATCGAGGGCTTGCCACTGGGCGTGACGACGCCCTCGTAAACCCAGCCTGGTATCTCGATCTCTACCTGATCGATCTTGTCCTGCACCGTGCGCGACACGACCTTGAAATGGCCGATGAGCGGAAACGCTTCCGTTTCGCGACGTTTGCCGTCGCTGAGATTGGTGATTTTGATGCGTGTCGCCTGCAGGCGATCAAGAGCCTTTTCCAGTTCCAGATATTGCTTGCCTCCCAGATCGCGCCGGCAGAACTTCAAAAGCTCGGCTGCGGCAGGTCGATAGATGCGAGCGGGAATGTCGGGTCGCAGCCCTTTCTTCTGGGCGATCCCATATTCGCGCATCTCGGCCGCGAGATGCGACACCATGTTGATGAAGATGTCGTAGTCATAGGCCGTTGCCAGACCCACTTCGGCACCGCCTTCGATCGTGACGATGCTGTCCTTCAGCTCATAGCGCAGAACCCCGCCCTTGACCGTCTTCGACAAGGAGAAGGGTGCGATATCCATGAGGTTGAGATCGTCCTTGACCGGTGCGTCATGAACCGTCGGGACGAAGAAGGAGAGCTGGTCGTCATCCAGAGGAGCGGCCCGCTTGGTGGGGCGGGGCTGGCTGGGTGCCTCATGGGTGATGGCCTTCTGGACTTCGCCCAGATGAATAGCCTCACCCCATTTGCCCATAGCGGCCCGTAGGCGCTCGTTGCTGATCTTTTCGAGCTGGAGGTCGGCAAAGCTGCGACGCGAGTAGAAACGGCGCAGGCGGCTCAGCGCGTCCTTCTCCAGAGGTTCGAACACTTCGCCGCGCGCGGTCTGGATTTCTTTGACCACGCCTTGCAGATAGGCGTTCTTCTCATGCAGCGAGAGGGCTGCGAACGCGTCGCGTGCCAAAAGATCGAGTTTATGCCTGCTCATGACCAAGACCGTGACCGGTTGACCGGTGCCAATGATGTCCAAGGTTCAGGCATAGCGCAGATAATGAGGCGACGTCGAATGGGGTGATGGACGACCAGAATTCCATCCATCAGCCGCGCAATCCAGTTTCGCCGGTTTGATCAGAATTTGACCTTGGACCAATCGATATCGATGTTCTGCCCAAAGGGCAGCCCCGATGGCTCCGCTCTTTGAGGGGATGAAGGCGTGTGTGCCGGCCTACTGACCGGTTTGGGCCGTGATGCGGCCAGTTCTACGAGCTTGTCGATATGGCCTGTCGAGAAGAGCTGTGCATAGGCGATCGACAGGGCTCCATTCCGACGGATTGCTGCGAACGCGGCGTCATCGAGCCCGTTCAGTTTGGCTTCGCTCAGTCGAAACAGGCCGTCGACTTGCTGCACGTCCTCGCCGTTTCGAATGGTGAGGGGCCACGGCTCAAGGAGGCCCAATTCGCCCAAATGACCACAGATGGTCGAAAGGCGCATTTCTCCTCGTGCGACTTCGACGATGAAAGACCAGACATCAAGGGCCGCCTGCGTCAATTGCCCTGCAGCATCGAACAAGGCCTCGCCGCCCTGACGCACCAGAAGACCGCTCGATTCATCGATACAGAACACGGCATCGTTGCTGCCTTCCGCCCGTCCGATGCGAAACGGATAGGACCGTAGATGAGCAGGTATATAGCCGGCGATCCAATGTCCTTGGGGGGCCACGAAAAGGTTCTGTCCTGGCACAAGCCCGAACAGCGCCACGAGCTGCCAAGTCGGTCCCTGTTGGATGAAAGCCAGAGGCAAATGGATGGCGGCTTTGGCGAACTCCCCATCGGCCAAGGGTGCAAAGGTCGTCCCTGCTGCGAAATTGTAGTCGCTAAAACGCCGCCAGCCGAAGTCCTTGTGACGCTCGCGAGAGACCGGAAAAATGGTAGACGCGTCGCTCATGGAACGCCTCATTTCGTATTCAGGAAAGGCAGTGCCTGCCAAGAAAGCACGTCGGGGTCAATCGCTCGCGGGCGGTGGTGGCACGGGCGGAAGCGACGGCTGAGTTCCCTGTGTTGCGGAAGGGGCCCGCGTGGCACCTGATGCGCTTTCACTGTTGGCGAGGCTGTTTCGGACCTCCTGCACATCGATCACATGAAGCGGCGAGGCGGACGGAAGGATCATGCTGCCATCCGCGCGTCGTGGCAAATCCTGAAGCCGCTCGACCCGCATCGGCGGTGCTTCTTGGACATATTCATCCGCCTCCGGTTGATGAAGTGGTGAGACCGCATGGATCTGACTAGGAGTCAGTGATGTACTGGAGGGGTTAGAAGGCAGCCCTGGCGGCTGCATGCCTATCGAAGTTTGTACTCCCGTGGGGCTAGCCATACCGACGGAACCAATCAGATCGTCTGGCCCACCCAAGGTTGTGCAAGCTGCTAAAGCAGAAGCAGCTGAAATTATTGCAATACGTCGAACTGAACCAATCTGCATAGTGATAGAGAGCTCGATAATACGGTACATCTATGCCTAATAAGACGACGGTTAACCGCCCTTATAACATAATGAGCCTACAAAAATTATGATCTAAATACGGCGGATATAATCAATCAAAGGCCCTGTGAACTCAAAAACCCTACGGCTTGTTGATCGAAAATTGTATTTTCCCACATAGCTGTCCATAAAATAAATTACGCCCTTTTCAAAATCATTGATCGAATCAATATTGAATACTAATCTGCCAACAGATAAACATTTTGATGATTCTGCGGATTTTGACATATCCTCCAAGAAGGGGATAATTTTTTCTAAATCTCGAATTACCTCTGTGCTAGCGTTGTTCCTGTCTAATAGACCGCTTATCCGGAGATATGATGCTCGCTTTTTTACAAGAGAACTATCGTTAAGGACAAAGCTATAGCCAAAAAGTTCTAGATTCAATATTTCTTTATTGAATATTTCAATTGAATTCAATAGAGAGCCATCAGATCCAAAATCGACTACCCCAACACGCTGCCCTTCTTGGATGCCGATAGACAACAACTGTCTCAGTAAATTCCTACGTTGGCTTCGTGCTTTATCGAGGATCCTGCTTCGCCAAGCTTGGAGGAAAGCTTCCGCCCTTTGCAGTTCGGAGGCAGAAAAAGATGACCCTTTTAAAAGCCCAAAATCCTTCAGAACGTAAGATGCTGGCATATTGACGCCAATATCTTCGAATAAGTCCTCAAAAGACTCAGTTTTCATTCTATCTATAAAATAATCAGCATTAGCGCTGAAATTAACTTCAGTTAATCCTGCTATGAATAATTGATTCGCGTCGCATTTTAGAAAGCTAAATTTAAAATTATTGCTATTTAAATTGGTAGCATTCTTCTTTTCGAAATAATAATTGTAAATACGGAAGAAATTTTGGTCTAAAAAAATGACGTGATCTATTTTATCAGCCTCTGCGCTCGCCTCGATCCATTCAAAGAATGCCAATAACGCAGGGCCGCCAATTGTGAATCCTTGATACCCAGATGATCCGAGGTGAGGGAAATCTTCATGCGATTCAAAAAATTCCGATAAAAGGTTTGCTTTTGGATCGACAGATAGAGAAACGCTATTGGCGGGCGTATTAGACATGAATGTTATCCTCAGAACGCTATTTCGAAATGCTTGCCGTAGGGGTGCAAATTAGGATTATAAAAGGGATCTCGCTCTAATAAGTCAGGATGCACTTGATAGAGTCGTCTACGTTCACGGTGGAGCCGATGAAGCTTCTCTTCCGACAGGTGATCTGATCCACGCGTTAACGACTCGTGATGTAGCCATTCCGCTGAAGGACAAACTGTGTTGAACAGCCCACTCTTCCATACACGCATGCATAGATCTACATCGTTATAGGCAACTGGAAACCTTTCATCGAATCCTCCAACTGCTTCATACTTGTTCTTTTCAATCATCAAGCACGCACCTGTTACAGCAAGCCAATCGTGCTCCAGAAGATTTCTCATGAAATATCCTGGATCGTAAGCGTTGGCGTAAAGGAACGCATGATCTGGCCCGGAGGCTAAGTTGAGAACACCTGAATGCTGTACCTGCCTTGTCTTGGGGTAGAGGAGTTTTGCCCCAACCGCTCCAACATGAGATTGCTGCGCAAAACCTATCATCCGTTCGATCCCGTCAGACGACACAAGTTCTGTATCATCATTGAGGAACAGCAGAATTTCGCCTTGCGATTGGCGAACACCTAAGTTGTTGAGTTCCGAATAGTTAAATGGATGAGCATGCCGTACAATTCGGCAGTCAGCTTCCTTGCTTATAGACTCAAGGATATTGATCGTCTTCGGCTCCATAGAGCCGTTGTCTAGAATGACAAATTCGAGGTTTTTGTAGACGCTATTCTCGTGGATAGAGTCGAGGCATCGCTGCAAAACGTGCCCATTGTCGCGAGTTGGAATGATAACCGATACAAGCGGGTCGCCTATAACGGCATACTTCACACGGAAGTAGCCAAATACCTGCTCTACTGGTTCCATGGTTCCCTTGATGCCGCGACGTTCCAAAGCCGCTTCGCGGGCTCGTTTGCCTGCCTCCACTGCGTAAGGCTTAGCGGCCAGATCCGCCGCGACAGAGGCGGGAATGATACGCCAATGATAGAGAACCTTCGGGATATGCGCGATCCGCTCTGCCTTCTCAGTGATCCGCAGAACCAGATCCCAATCCTGGCTACCGTCGAATTCGGAGCGTAGGAAGCCAACCTCATCCAACAAGCTGCGACGCACGCAGCTGACATGGCATGTCAGCATGGTGCTCATCATCGTATCGGGAGACCAGTCAGGTTTGAAGAAGGGCTGCGTGAAGCGGCCTTGCTCGTCGATTTTATCTTCATCGCTGTAGATGAAGTCGGCACCTTCGCGCTCGATGCAGAGAGCAAGCTCATAGAGGCAGTCGGCCGTTAGTTCGTCGTCATGATCGAGAAAGACGACATAGTCGCCTGTCGCCTTTTCCAACGCGGAGTTGGTGGCGCCGGAAATGCCGCTGTTTTTGTCGAGAAGTAGAACTTCAATCCGCGGATCGTCCAGTCTGGAGAGGGCGATACGGGTTTCTGGCAAAGGGCTGGCGTCATCGGCCAGAATGAGCTGCCAATGAGGATACCATTGCATTTCCACCGAACCCACCATGCGAAGCAGAAGGTCGGTCGTTGTGTTGTACGTCGGCACGACAATGGAGAAGCGAGGTGGATTCGCCATTCCGTTGATAATGGCCGCCAAGTTCGATGGCGGTGAAAGCGGAACATACGTGTAATGCTGGCCCGAAAGCGTCTCTATCGCATAGGTGCCATTTCGATCTGCCGAACGATCGCTCCGTCCCCCTCCCGCGTCGGGTTGGAACGTGATGCGAGGACGAGCCTCACGGGCTACGTCATGATAGGAAACTCCAGCCTGTATGACTGTGTTTGGAGATGCGATGCCCTGCGCGGCTCTCTGACGAAGGAAAGCTCGGCGGGCGGGCATCCGATGCGGCGTCGCGGCCCAGTAGAGCCCCTTGGCCACGCGGCGCAGCTGATGCCGAAATGACGGAGGAAGCTGTCCGACCCAGGAGCGCAACTTGCTGCTGGCGCGCCATGTGGTGCTTTGAAAGACCTGGGTCAGTTCGGTTTGGGAAGCTTCTAAGCGGGTCTCCAGACGATACGTGTGCTCGCGTGTCTGCCGCAGTTCCTGCTGGAGGTTCTGGATCTCGGCTGAAAACTTCTCATGCTGACTATCAAGCTCGGACTGACGCTTTTTCTCAGCTGCAGTTTGCTCAGCGGAATGGGCTTGCGCGAGCAGATTGCGTTCGTGCTGCGCGGTCAGTTCGAGCTCTTTGAGCTGTTGGGTTAAACGATGCTCAAGCTCGGCTTGCTCGACCTGGCGGCGATGCTCAAGCGTATGAAGCTCGCCATGGGCCGCTCGGACCTGCCCGAGTTGGAAGTCCAGCTGATATTGCAGGGATATGGCATGTCCCAAGCGCGAATAGGCGTCCCGGACGGCGGCCTTCTCGGCCTCGCTGGCGGTGAACAGCCGCGACACGGCCGCTGGCAACTGCGTGCCGAAGCCGAGCACGCCGAGCCCATGGCCGTGGACGAATTCGAACGAGGGATATTCCCGGGATAGTTCTTCCCAGAGCCGCCAGACGCCGAAGTCGCGCTCTCGCACATTCGTGTCATGGAACAGGATGACGCCCCGATCCGAGACGTTGCTGCGCCAGAGTTCGAAATCCTCGCGCACATCGTCATAGCCGTGACGGCCGTCGATATGGAGAAGATCCGTCGCGCCATCGGGAAAATAGGGGCGGCTTTCAGCGAATGTGCCGCGCACCAGCGTGGCGAAGCCGGGATAGGTCTCGTTCACCCGTTGCGAAAGCGGGCTGAAGACCTCGTCGCCATAGAAGCCTGCATGCTCGTCCCCCTGCCACGTATCGAGCGCATAGCAGGTACTGGCGAGGCCAAGCCGCTCGACCGCTTGGCAGAAGGCTAGAAACGAGAAGCCGCGATGGGTGCCGAGTTCTACGATGGAGCGCGGGCGCAGGGCATCCACAAGCCAGAAGGCGAAGGGACCATGGGTCAGCCAAGCCGACTCCATGACGTCCGCCGGCTGCCAGAACGAAGCAGGGCTTAGGAACGGACCAGCCAATGCAGACAGCGCCGCCGAGCCGGCTTCGTTCTGTGGCGTGTCAGATTGATCCATGCCTGCTCTCCATCCGTCGCCCAAGCGAAACTTTGGCTTGGGCTATTGGCTTGGCCGTAAGTTGGCGAGGAAGTCAATTGCAAGCGGAAAATGATGCTAGCTCTATGGGTTACGCAGCTCAAACAAAAAGGGGGCCTTTCGGCCCCCTTCTAAAAGTTTAAAGTTCAAGGAAGCTGATTAAACGAAATCAGCCGTGGTGAGAGTGCCGGTGAGGCCGACCATCTTGATGACCGCATCAGTGGTTGCACTGAAGCCAGCATTGGTATCGTTGATGATCAGATAGGTGCCAGCATCTGTACCGCCCGAGATCGTCACATAAGCTGCGTTGTTAGCAGCAAACGTGCCACCGCCAGCCGTCAGAGCCGAAGCAAGGTCGGTCGCCAGCGCTCCCGTGCCAGCTGCAGTATAAGCTGCGCCCTGGAGGATCGCAGTCGGAACGTTTGTAACGTCAATCTTGTCCGTGCCGGCGATGAAGCCGTTCACCGTATCGAAAGCCGAAGCGAGCGAGTCGGTGAGCGTCGTGTGAACGAGCGTGTTAGCACCCGTACCAAGATTGATCGTGTCAGCACCAGCGCCGCCCGTGATCGTGTTGGCACCGTTGCCGACCGTAATCGTGTCGTTACCAGCTCCACCAAGAAGGGTGTTATTGCCAGCACCGCCGTTGATGATGTCGTTACCCGCACCGCCGGTGAGCGAGTCATTGCCGGCACCGCCGATGAGTGTCACCGACTTTGTCGCATCCGTGTTGGTGGATGCGAAGGTAACGCCGAGGTTGGCAGCGGTATCTGCAGCGCTCGAACCGACAACGCCAGAGGCATCGAACAGAGCGACCTTTGCAGTATCAGTTGCCGTGATGTTCAGGCCGTTATTGCCCGAAACAACGATCTTCGTTGCGTCGGCATCAACGAGCGTCAGCGTATGGACAGCAGCGGCAGAGCTCGTCGCAGCATGGGTGGTCGAGATGTTGATCGTCTCAACGCCCGAAGCCGTAACTGAACCGTATGAAACCGACGAGGAACCGGTGTTCGTCAGCGCAAGATTGAACACGTCATTTGCGTTGACTGCCGCGTTCGTGACGTTCGCCGTAACGCCAGCTCCAGTGGTGCCGCCGGTGAGTGTTAGTGTACCACCCGAGCTGAAGCCGTTGATGACAAGGCCGTCAGCGCTCAGCGTGGTTACGCTGTTCACGCCGTTGATACCAGCAAGATTCACGGTTTGGTTTGCTGCACCGCCAGCGGCGATGCTCAGAACCTCGAAACCAGTAAAGGTCGAGTTGAAAACACCGCTCGAGCTAGCACCGTTGGTGCTATTGGCCTGAGCAGCGGTCATAACGATCGTGTCGATGCCGTCGCCGGCAGCAACCGAACCGCCCGTGCCAGCGGCACCAGTGTAGACAACGGTGTCGTTGCCAGCACCCATCGTGATGGCTTTGGTGAAGGCATTCGCCAGCGTGATCGTGTCGTTACCCGCACCGCCCGTGAAGGAGGTGTCGGTAGCCAAAGCCGTACCGAGCGTGACGCCAGCCGTGTTGGTCGAAACGATCGAGACGCCCGACGAAGCCAACGTGTCAGCCGTGAAGGTAACAGCAGCGTCGCCCGAGACGTTCAGCGTCTTCACGCCGGAAGCGGTCAGCGTAGCAATCGTCGAAGCAGCCGTCGAACCCGCAACGTTCAGCGTCGTGATGTCGGTGTCGATCGACACAGCACCCGTGGTCTTCAGACCATTGACGTTCAGAGCGAGCGCGGAGTTCGCTGCGGTCGTCAGAGCGCCAAGCGTCCCGGCGTTCACGGACGTGCCGGTGCCCGACAGGTTCAGCGTGGTAAGAGCGCCCGAGTTAACCGTTGCTGCGCCGAAGTTGTTGAGCGAGACAGTTTTGATCGTGCCGGCAGCCGTCGCGCTGGTAGCGTTCACGTCCGTGATCGAGACGTCACCAGCAGTAAAGCCGACAGCACCCGCCGCAGAAGACGTCGCAGTCAGACCCGTCGCCGTAGCGGTCTGGTTGACAGTGACAGCCGCGGTAGCAGCCGTACCCGTAACGGTCACGGTGCCGCCGGTCGTGTTGTTGCCCGTGGCCGCAGCGTTGCCGGCGAACTGGTTGACCGTGACCGTCGAGCCACCCGTCACGGCAATAGCGCCTGCGGCGTTACCGTTGGTCGTACCACCGGTCGAGTTGACGACCACTGCGCCCGTCGGAGCCGTGGTATTGCCGATCGTCACCGTCTGTCCGGTGTTGGCCAGCGAAGTCGCCGTAACCGACGTTCCGCCGTTGATCGAGATGATACCAGTCGTGTTGGTTACGTCGATCGCACCAGCGGTGCCGGAAACGGTAACAGCGCCGCCTGTGTTGGTGACCGTCGCCGACGAACCACCGGTGATTGAAACCGCACCGTTGGTGTTCGTTGCCGTCACCGAGGTCGCACTACCAGCCGTCAATGTCGCGCCAGTAACCGAAACGGTCTTCAGTGCCGTAACACCGGAGAAACCCGTGGTCGTGTTGATGTTCACGAGACCGCTAGTGGTGACGTTCACGTTTTCGATGTTCGAAACCGTGGCGGCGAGCGGCAGGCCAGATGTTGTGGACGTTCCGAAGCTGGCAGTCTGAACGATGTTGAGCGTATCGTTGCCCGCGCCACCGTTTAGCGTGTCACCAACCGAAAGCGACGAAACAGTGCTGCCGCCCGAAGTGACTTCGAAAGCGTTGAACGTGTCGTTGCCAGCAGTGCCGGTGAGGTTGTCAGTGCCAGCCGTCAGGGCGAAGGAGGCACCACCAGCGCCCATATTGCCGAGCGGGCCGGTCAGAACGGTGCCGTTCGCCAGCGTTGCCGTACGGCCTTCGAACTGACCAAATTCGATGAAGTGCTTGTAAGCCGTGGTCTGGCCAGCGGCGACGGCTGCCTTCACGTCTGCATATGCATTAAGGTAGGCGTCGGCGTTGAACTCGTCGGCAAGACCGTTGCCGTTCGAGTCGACCAGAGCATCGGTGCTGCCGTTTGCGATGCGGCCTTCCTTCAGACCGAAGGTCAGGAAGTGGGTCAGCGGGTTGACGCCAGCGCGCGCCACATCCGGATATTCGGAGAGGTAGAACGACGTGCTGAAATAGGCGCTCGGGTTGCGGTTCTCAAAACGGCCGAACAGGTCGTAGTGCTGCTGCGCGCTCGTGAACTGGCCACGCGAAATTGCGGCGGCAACGTCCGGGTTCTGCTGGAGGTAGTAGGTCGCGTCAAACGCAAGTGCCATTTGGAGTCTCCGTTGGCTTCGTTCGGGGCTGGCGCCAGCCCCGCTGGCATGCTGACAAATCGGCCGCCAAGTCACCGCTCGACATCCATGAGCGGTGACTGAAGAGGCCGTGCCCAAATGGGCGGCGAATGTTGAGTTGAATTCTCCCGACGGCCCCCGCCGTCCTCCCGGATCGATGGACCACAGGGATACAGCAATCACTGTATCTCTGGCAAGCAGGGCAAAAGAGCGTTTCGCTTCCCGCGTGTCGCAGAGTGATTTAAAAGACGCACTTACCTTGTCAAACCCAACTTATGGTTTTTCGTGGGTTAAGGTTTGGGCCAGCTTCACGCGTTGGAGACGGTTCGTCAGGCGGCTGTGGGGCGTCCGTCTTGCGCGTGAGAGAGGGACGGATCGGCCAGAACGCCTACCAAGCGCATCATTCCGGTATCCGCATCACCCAAAATAAGATCGTACCCATCCGCACGGGCACTTTTGGCCATTGCGTCGCCTAGTGTGCCGTCGAAGACGACATGATCTTCGCCCAGCACGAAGCCTTTGACCGTCAGCGAGGAGCCGGCGAGATAGTGGACCGTTTCGTGCAGCCCGGCTTGCAAGATTGCAAGACCGTCCTTCACGAGAACATAGGTCGGTTCCGCCGGCGTGGTGACGGCGTGATGCTCCTGGACGGGCTTCACCGTTTCCGATGAAACTTGCGGTTTGGCTTTCTGCGTGGCTGCGTCTCCAGCGGTCGTTTCCAACGAGCTGCCAGGGGTGGTTTTCTCGCCGACATTGTCTGTCAAGGACACTTTACTCTTAGCGTCGCTCTTCGCTTCCGAACCCTCAGAAAGACTAACGGGTCGTTGTACCATGTCTGTCGTCAAGCTTGGATGTTTGACGAGTTGAGAGACAACCCAGCCGAGATCGGGAGTCGATCCGTCTTTGGTTGCATCGGCCTTTGCCGTTGCAGGGGAGCTGCTGGCGACCGGTTGCGCGGCGCTAATCAGCACGGACGATGTGGCTTCAGCCGTTGCAGCTGGGGATGGCACCGGGCGCTGAGCCTCTTGGGAGGCGGCTGGAGCTGGTGTTGCCGGCTGCGTGAAGGAAGGCGTGGCCGTGGTCGTGGACGGCTTGTGTGCTTCGGCTGAGGCAAAGAAAGCGTGTTCCGTCCAGCCATCAACCGCCGGCTTGACGTTGATGGCCGCACTCAGAGCGCCGGTGTCCGCGACCATGACATGATGCGCGGTGTTTCCCTCGCTATGGGTCGCAAGCATAACACCGTCGGATGGAGCGAGCGCGACAGCGATCGGCGTTTCCATCGGCACCGGCACCTTGGCATGGGCGGACTCGACGGCTACGAAGGCTTTCAGAAGCGATACGAACCCCTGTGTCAATCCTGCGCCATCTGGAGCCGAATGCGTGGTCTCGCCCGCGAAGGAGCGAGCGAACTCGGCTGCCAAAAGGCCAGCCGCCAGCGTCACACTTGCGCTCACGCCGGGAATTTCGGCCATGAACCCATGCGATGTGCTGATGGAATAGCTGGCGATAGAAAGGACAACCACGCCTGAGGTAGGAGCAAGCCCAGAGACGATTTGGACCGAGACCGGAGCCTCTTTGCCCAAGCGGCGGTGCAAGCCATCTACCTCGCCCGCGGTCTCATGACCGGTCGCGGCAGACTGGTTTGTCTGTGCAGCCGTCTCGGCCTCAGGCTGCGAAGCGCCTGTCGTGACAACCCAAGTTCCATGATGCCCAGCATCATTCGCATCGCCATGATGAGTGGCCGCTTCGGCCCGTCCATGCTCCAGAAGGTCGACCAGCATGATCGCCGCGGCGACAAAGGCGGTGAGAAAGGCGCTGGGATGCAGAACGACGTTGGAGCCTCGACGCACTTGCGTGCTGAGGGCGAGCGGGGCGTCCTCCAGCATCCGGTCGGAGACTTCGCGGAAACTCGTGCCGGTATAGGTGCCGCCCGTCACGCAATTGATGACGTGGATTTCGCTGTCGATGCGCGCGATATGCACCACGACATTGTCGGAGCCCGCCTGGACATAAACGAACCAGGGATCGCCTTCGTCGGTGACGCCCGCTTCGACCTCGACATCCAGCCCGGCCGCGCAAAGGCGATCCCGGACGCGATAGAGTTCGGCCAGATCCTGGTTCTGCCATGGCATCTTTGCCGGCAGAGGCGGCGTGTTGGGTTGGCGACGTCCGAAGGAAAGAATGGTTGCCGTCACGACGCGATCCGCTCCCAAGCGCTCAGAGGCTGACGCTGATCAAGGCGGCGACCTGACGAGCGATCACGCCCGACCCTCTTCGCCGAAGAGGATTTCGTACGTGCTGGGTTCGTAATAGGCCATGATGTTGCGCACGAAGTCACGCGCGTTCATATCGAGAGCACTGGCCCAGGTGCTGTAGCGTTCGGCCGGAATTCGACCGCGACCTGCCTCGATCTGGGAAACGAAGGTGTAATAGCCGACCTCGACCCGCTCGGCGAGTTCACGCTGCGACAGACCTGCCGCCTCGCGACGGCTCCGGAGCCAGGCACCGCCTTCTTTGCGAAGACGCTGGCGCGCCATATCCTCAGCCAGAACAGTCTGCGTCGCCATCACTCTACCCTTACGCGCCTGACCACTAAGCCAGCGTCCGGAAGCGGATCAAAATTCCAGATGAAACCGCTTCGACGGTCGGAATTTCATCATAAGACAAATTCCGCACGAATTCCAGTGACGGCAACGCCGACATTCGGCCTCGCGAAAGGCCTTTTCTCTTACTGCACCGGCTGTTCGACCGGGCGGGTCTCCATATGGTCTGCCAAGCTGCGCAGAAGCAGGACGGCGGCTTCGCGGCCGACGGTCATTTCCACCAGATTGGCATAGGCGGTGGACGCCGCGCTCAGGACTTCGGTGAAAGGTGCTTGCTTGCCGCCTTCCTCGACAGCCTTCTGGAGATAAGGAACGAAGACATCCTGCGTCAGACGCATGACCCGCTCCTTGTTCTCGGGCGGAAGCGGAAAGCCGCTGGATTCGGTCATGGGGATTCTCCGTTTTCTAGGCTTATTGTTCGTTCATGCCGCGGCGGATCTGATCCGTCAGCGGCTTGGTGAGATAGTTCATCAAGGTCCGCTCGCTGGTCTGGATCAGCACTTCCGCAGGCATGCCGGCTTGCAGCTTGCGCCCTTGAAGCTTCTTCATCTCCTCGGGCGGCGTTTCGACCTGAACACGGAAATAGGGCGGTCGATTGTTCGGCTCGATCCGATCACCCGATCGGGATACGACCTTGCCCATGATGACCGGTGTCGTGCGCAGATCCAGTGCGGAGAAGCGGACTTCGGCTATTTGTCCGATGGACACGTTATCGATGTCGAGCGGCGACACTTGCGCTTCGACCAGGAACTCACCCTCCTTGGGGGCAATTTCCATCAGCACTTCGCCCGGCGAAATAACGCCCCCGACCGTGGTGACGACGAGATTCTGTACCGTGCCGCTCTGAGGCGCAACGATATCCAAGCGCTTCGAGATGTCATTGGCCACGAAGACCTGCTGCTGAAGATCGGCGGCGCGAGACTCGGCCGTGCGCAGCTGCGAGACGACATCCTCGCGGAACTGCTGCTGCGTCTGAATGATCTGCATCTGCGCTTCGGAAATCTGCTGCTGGGCACGGCCGATCTGGGCGGTCACATCGCCGATTTCACCGTCGAGCTGAGCCGAACCGCGCTGCAGTTCCAGAACGCGAGACTTGTTCATCAAGCCCTTGCGCAGAAGGCTTTCCAGAGACTTCAATTCCTCGCGGATCAGTTTGACCTGTGTTTCGCGCGATTCCTTCTGGGCCTTCAAACCATCGATCGTGCGCTGGAGCTGGGTGATCTTCTGCTGCAGGAGATCGACAGTGCCAACCAGCGTCTTGCGCCGCTCGTTGAATTCCTGCTGCTGACCGGCCAGAATTTCCTGAACCTTCGGCTCGGTGTCGCGCTCTTTGAGCTCGGCCGGGAAGGAAATGTTCTCCTGTCCGCTTTGCTCGGCGATGAGGCGCGCCTGCAAGGCAAGCTGCGTATCCAGCTGAGTGCGCAGACGCACGACTGCGGCATTGGCCTGCGTCTCGTCCAGCGTGATCAGGACGTCTCCGGCATGCACCTCCTGTCCCTCGCGGACATGGAGGGATTTGATGATGCCGCCTTCCAGATGCTGAATAGCGCGCCGTTTGCCTTCGAGCGTGACCGTACCTTGAGCCGTCACGGCGCTGGCCAGGGGGGCGGTCGAGGCCCAGACGCCGGCGCCGAAAAAGGTCACGCCGATGATCACGAGACCCGCGATGATGGGGCCTCGTGCGGAAATCGGCGCAGAGATGTCCTGAATCTCGTGGAGGTCGCGCTCCTCGCTCTTCTTCAGGAGGCGCGACAAAGGTCCGGAAAGGCCCCGCTTGGACTTCAAAGCCGGAAGCGCGCTTTCCACAGATTGCATGGATCCATCGGTCATGCGCTTTGCCTTTCTGGCATTCTCGTCGAAATCGGAGCGGCGCCACGGGAAAAAGCGTGACGCCTGAGAAGAGGCAGGCGAGCCTGCTCAACCGTCAAGCGTTCGCACGCGTCATATGGGTGACCTGCCCCATCGGCTGCGCCATGGGAGCAGGGCCGCCCGCGCGCGGGTTCAGACGCTCGATCACGTCTGCGGCCGGACCATACATGGTCAACGTGCCGCCGGTGAAGACGGCCAGTTTGTCGACTTCGTTCAGCAAAGATGCGCGATGGCTGATGACGATGACCGTGCGCTTTTCGGATTTGGCGATCCGCAGGGCTTGGGCCAGAGCGGCTTCGCCATAACTGTCGAGGCTCGAGTTCGGCTCGTCGAGAATGATGATCTTCGGATCGCCATAAAGAGCGCGTGCCAGACCGATCCGCTGGCGCTGACCACCGGAGAGCGAACGCCCGCCTTCGCCGATCTTGGTATTGTAGCCGTCTGTCAGCTGCAGGATCATCTCATGCACGCCCGCCTTTTGAGCGGCCTTCACCACTGCGTCGGCATCGACCGAGGTGAAACGGGCAATGTTCTCGGCAATCGTGCCGGAAAAGAGTTCGACGTCCTGCGGAAGATAACCGATATGCGGACCCAGCAGTTCGGCATGCCAGTTATCGATATCTGCGCCATCGAGACGGACATGCCCGCTAAGCGGCAGCCAAACACCTGTCAAGGCACGCGCAAGGGTCGACTTGCCCGCGCCGGACGGACCGATCACGCCGATCACCTCGCCGGGCATGATCTGCATGTTGACGCTCTTCAACGTGGCAGCGTTCGTGCCCGGAGGAGCAACGACGAGCTGCTCGAGGGTGATCGCACCGGTCGGGGTCGGGAGCGGCATTTTCTCCGGCTCGGCCTGAGTGTTCTCGAACATCTTGGTAAGCCGGTCATAGGCCGAGCGTGTGGCCATGAACCCTTTCCACTGCGCGACAGCGCCTTCCACCGGTGCCAGCGCGCGGCCCATCATGATCGACGAGGCGATCATGGCGCCCGGCGTCACCTCGGACTCCAGAACGAGATAGGCACCGACGCCCAGAATGGCGATCTGCAGGACCGTGCGGACGAATTTCGAGGTCGCCAGGATCAGACCCGCGCGGTCGCTCGCCTGCGCCTGCAGGCCAAGCGCGCGGTCGTGCAACGAACTCCAGCGGCCGCTGATGGACTTCATCATGCCCAGCGCATGGATGATTTCGACATTGCGCAAGGTCGTCGAAACATACTGATTGGCGCCGATCGAGGCGACGGAGGCATCCTTGAGATAGCGACGCGTCATCAACTCATTGGCGAGCGCCAGTCCAAAGATCGAGACCGCACCGATCGTGGCCACGACGCCGATCCAAAAATGGATCATGTAGCAGACGGCCAGGAAGATCGGCATCCAGGGCGCGTCGCAGAAGGTGATGATACCGCCGCCCGTCAGGAACTCGCGAAGCGTGTCGAGATCGCGCACCGGCTGGGAATAGCCGCCGCTTGGCGAACGAAGATGCCCACGAAACGATGTGGAGAAAACTTTCTGGCCGATAAACTTATCAAATCGCGCGCCGGTTCTGACCAGAATACGGGAGCGAATGGATTCAAGAGCCGCGTAAACGACCAGCAAAGCGACCGCCAAAAGCGTGACCATGATCAAGGTCACTTCGCTTCGACTGGCCAAGACCCGGTCGTAAACCTGGATCATATAGAGAGGGCTGATAAACATCAGCAGATTGATGAAAAAACTAAAAACGATAACGAATATGAAATTCGTTTTGCAAACGGCAAAAGCTCCGCCTAACGCGGATTTCTTATCTGAGATATAAGACACCAACACCCCCGAGCAATGAAAAGATCTGATTTCAGAGAGAAACTAAATTCTTCCCATAGTTTTTCTTCTGCACTGCTTGATAGGTTGTGGGGTTCTCAGAAATGGGAGCGGCAGGTTTCGAGCCGTCATCAGATGCACTTCTCTCATTTGCTCGAACCGAACCTCACAAAGGCTCCAGATGTGACGCCGCTTGGCGCATCCTCTCTCGCTTAACACAAATTGAATGCTCGCAGGAAGCGAGAGGCCCCTGGTTCCTTCGCTTTCGCGGTCTTGAAGGCTGAAATGAGGCGGCATGTGGGATTTTGCACTTAAGGGCAGTCACTGCAGGAGCTGCGCCAAGGAAAGTCAGAGATCGTTTCCACCAAAAATACGGGCAGTTTGTTGGAACGGCCGTTACGCCACGGTTGGCAAACGAACGGTACTACAACGCTGAATTTCCCGAAAGGTGCTCAAGCCTTCGCACTGCCGGCATCGATCGGTCGGCCGAGGAAATAGCCTTGGCCGGCATCCACCGCGAGGGCATGTAGGGCGTGATATTGCTCTGCGGTTTCGATCCCTTTGACGTGACCCCCGTTTTTCATCCAGCGGGAGCGAGAGTCCGGTCGTGATTT
>NZ_BBWM01000075.1:0-758 GCF_001463805.1 Aureimonas sp. D3
GACCTGCTACCCGTTCCTGGACCACTTGGCCGGTGGTCATCCAGCTTCGACCGGCGGCGGTGGGCCATGTGCCGCTGACCGGTTCACCAGCGATATCGGCGGTTTGTTGCCGATGGCGCTATGGGGTCGCACTTCGTTGTAGTCTCTACGCCAAACCTCGCATTTGCGCACCGCGTCGTCGAGGCTCATGAACCAGTGCTGGTTCAGGCACTCTGCCCGGAACTTGCCGTTGAACGACTCGATAAAGGCGTTGTCCGTCGGCTTTCCGGGTCTGGAGAAGTCGAGCACGACACCACGGGCGTAAGCCCACAGGTCCAGCTCGCGCGAGACGAACTCGCTTCCCTGATCGACCCGGATCGACGCGGGATAACCGACCTCACCGCAGACGCGTTCGAGCACGTCCACAACGTCGGGAGCCCGGAAGCTGAAGCGTGGCACCACCGCCGGCGAGAACCTGCTGAAGGTATCCACGACAGTCAGGATCCGAAGCTTCGGTCCGGTCGCAAGCTGGTCATGGACAAAGTCCATCGCCCATACCTCGTTCAGGCAGGACGCCACGCAGCGACCCTCCCGCAGCTTCGCCTTCACCCGGCGTTTGGGTGGCTTGTGCCGCAATTGCAGACCCATCTCCTTGTAAAGACGATAGATCCGCTTGGCGTTCACGACCCACCCCTCCCGTCGAAGCAGCACATGGATGCGTCTGTAGCCATACCGCACCCGCGTCTCGGCGATCTCCTTCACTCGCTTCTTCAGATCGG
>NZ_BBWM01000076.1:0-31884 GCF_001463805.1 Aureimonas sp. D3
ATGATGGCCGAGTTGTAGCTCGGGTCCTCGTTGATGCTGTCGTGGCCGTCACCACGGGCGTAGAGATAGGTGTCCGAGCCGCCCTTGCCGTCGAGCGTGTCGTTGCCCATCAATCCAATAATGACATCTCCTCCGCTGCCGCCAGCAATTATGTTCTCTCCAGAAAAATCAGCTATTATCTGCTTCCCAGAAAGAATCTCATTAGCGACGATTTTTATGAAGTTGTCCTCAATTCCAGAAATGAGCCCTTTTATAGATTGTTTGATCGAAGCCGTGCTGCCGGATCCAAAATCAAAGACAGATCCTTCAAGAAGGGTAATTACAGGAGTTATGAATTTTAAGGACTCCGCGCGGTCGCTTGGAATGAATGCATCAATGATTTTGGCGTTTATAGAGCCTTCGAAGCTGTCTTTAACTCCATTGTAACGCAGGCTGGATAATAAAAATAATGGACTGCTAAAAATGGTATGAACGTCAATACCATTAATAAATCCTGATGCACTAACTTGAGCCGAAAAACGAAGGAGTAAGGCGTCTGCTATCCTTGAAAACTCTAAATTCAATTGCTCAGCAAATCTCCCATTTATATCAGATACTCCAGACCACTCATAAACGCTTGCGCCAAAAAAACGCTCAAGGAATGCAACTTTATTGCTATCTGCATAAGATCCATATTCGTTTTCATCAATGCCTCCGACGCCGGCCCATGTAAAAAGCATTTCATGAAATTTTCCACGAAATAGCTCAAAATTATCGGCATGAGCTGACGTAACTAGTCCGATCACCTCCTGCTTGAGTTCTACATTTAAAGTAAGAGAGTAGCTCAAGTCTGGAAGTTTACCATAGCCTTTGAGCTGAGGCAGCATACTTGCCATGGGATCGAGGACCAATCCATCTGGCATCACCCATTTCGAAATGGTTTTATTCGAGGCGAAGTATGCAGTTCCCGTAACAAGGGTGGAACCATCTTGCTTGGTAGCAATCGAGGTGTTTCTGATTTCATTCCCGTTCGAAAGCTCACCACTAAAATTATGATTGAGGTCGAAGGATTTTATACCATAGTAGTCAAGTCCATGAACCTCATCAGAGGTGGATAATCCATCGCCGTTCGCGTCAACCCAAATTTTTAACGAATCGAATACTTGATCGTTGCCATCTATGACGCCGTTTCCATCGGAATCCTTCTTTGCTAACGATACAAATCCGTCTTCCACTGAAGATCCGAACAATTCACTGACGCCATTGACGAGTCCATCCGCGTTTTTATCTTCAATCAAAAAACCGTCATTAGCTGAAAGCCAGCCAGTCTTTTCAGCAAAACCATCGTTTTCAAAATCAAAATAAGCGCTCGTACCTTTAACAGGTATGAGTTTAATGCCGTCGCCATTAAGGTCTATTACTAACGGGTCGCACGGCGGAGTGGGAGGAGCCGGAGGCCAAGGCCCAAATGGCTCGTTCGGATCGCCCGGCTCGTTCGGATCGCCTGGCTCGTTCGGATCGCCCGGCTCGTTCGGATCGCCTGGCTCGTTCGGATCGCCCGGCTCGTTCGGATCGCCTGGCTCGCTCGGATCGCCCGGCTCGTTCGGATCGCCTGGCTCGCTCGGATCGCCCGGCTCGTTTGGTTGGGGAGGTATCCAATTGTCGGGAATGGGTGGGGGCGAACCAAAATTGTCTTCATACCAATTACTAAAGTCTGACGGACTTCCAAACTCCGCGTAGACGCCGGCCTCGAAGAAATCGGCAACACCGTAGCCCAAGTTCGCAACGACATGACCACTGGAAGGATCGTACAGTGCCGCAAACGTACCGCCCGGAAGTCCAGACGGTGTGGCTAAACCTACAGCTTGATACGAACCAAATTCCCAGCCATTCTGGCCATAAGTGAAGCTGCCTCCCATGGCCCCGCCAACACCGGCTCCAACCTGAGTAAAGCCACCGATCGTTCCATACCCGTCTGGCGTTACCCCGATATTAGCCCCGAAAACAAATGCCGCTTGACCGTAAACACCGCCACCAATTGGGGTTCCAGAAGCCAAAGCTACCTCCACTGAATGAAATATGGCTCAAAAATGGCTAACACACACTCTTTAAGTGTGTAATCTCGTTGAGGTAAAATAATTGTGATAAAGTCATTCTTGCAAATAACCCTTGAGATTTTAATATTATTTTGCATTATTTCCTTTATTTCTACTATTGCAATAGGTGTTTTTTTAGATAGAAAAAAAATAATTGATTGCAAAATAAGAGGTACATACTACAACGTAATAAAGGAAAGAAGATCGTTTATGATTTTTTCTATCTGTATATACTTTGTAGGGCTTTTCTTGATCGGGCTTCGGTGGTTGACGACCTTATAGGGATGACTATCTAGTTCGTAGAGGTCAAGTGCTCCTAATCTGATGTTTGATATCTTGACCGAGGCAGCGAAGCGTATGCAAGGGATCTTGCTGACCTGCTGCAACCTTGCGTTCCTGAATTTTCCGGCATCCGGCTCTTACTAACCGAGAACGAAGTATGACCGAGGCGGAAGCTCAGGAAGCGCAGCGCGAAGCGACGGCAACGATCCGCGGCTACATGTATCAGTTCGATGCGAGCATTCTCGCCGTGCTTGGCGCAACCAAGTCCGAGTTAATCACGGTGGAGGGGGTCGAAGACTTCGACGTTCTCACGGACGAGACCCAGATCTATGGACAAGTCAAGTACTACGAAGCCCAGAAGCTCACGGACTCGACTTTGCGCGACGCCATTCTACCGATGATGACGGGATTTCTCCGCTATCCGGCGGACGTTCGGCTACGGAAAAAGTACGTCCTCTACGGTTACTTCAGGGACTCAGCTGGCGTAGCGACCTCCTATGGGCTTGCCGATATGCAGCGCATGCTCGTTCGCGCCCAGTACGCGGTTGATCCTGCGACCAAGACTCGCGTCAAAACCACGATCAATCTGCAAACCGACTTGGGAGCGTCGGACGAGGATCTGACGGCTTTTTGCGGCCGGTTTAAGGTCGTTCTCAGCGAGCCGTTCGACATGCACCGAGCACGGGTCATTGAAGCGCTGCGCGCCGCGCTCGGGGTGGCCGAGGACGAAGCCAAATTATACAGTTATCCGTCGGCGTTCTCCGCAATGGCATCGCTTTCGAGCGCCTCGTCGAAAGCCGCACGGACCACGACGCGGAAGAACTTCCTGCAGCAGATCCAGCCCAACGTCGCCGTCTATTCGGCCTGGGCGCTTCGCAGAGAAAGCGAAGCGGCCTACTGTAAGTTAATCCGCGAAGCACATTTTGCCCGCCTCAACGTCGAGAATCACGACCGCTTCTTCATCATCGATTTGCCCGACACCGAAACCCTGGATATGCTGATCACCCTCGTGCGCCATATCATTGGCGGATGGAGCAGTCACAGATCGAAGTCCAAACCCTCGAAAGAACGCTACGCGCCTTTCTTCTTTTTCCCCCGCCTCGGCCCGGCGGATCTCGTTAAGCTGAAGAGCCAGCTGATAGCTGAGAGTTACCGAATCACAGACGGCTACGCCTTTCTTGGGGCGCCATTCACCACACAGCAGCTCCTGGTCGCTCAGACGGCGCTTGAGCCGATCGCGGCCCGCATCGTCGGCGACGGCGCGCAGTTAGCCGCTGCGCTCGATGCATCGGTGCGCCGCCGGCTCGTTGTCCAGCTTCATGCCGGCAAACCGCAGGAGATCGACGCGAAGTTTCGGCAGATTTCGGTGCCTGTGCGCAGCGCTACAATGGCTATGAAAATTGTATAGAGAGCAAGTTGGATGGATGAGAGTGAGATCAATGCCGAGGTCGTCTCGGTTTTCCCGAACAAGGTGCGTATTGCCGTCAACGATCTCTTGTCGTTCGAGATCGCCGGGCAGTCGCTGCGCGTCGGATCGTTCCTGAAGATTTCCGACAACGACAATGTCTCGCTGATCTGCATCATCGAAAGCTTTTCAATCGAGATGCGGGCGAAGGGCGATGACCACCAGCGCCTCTATATGATCGATGCCTATCCACTCGGCACGCTCAAGGAGGACATCTTTCGGCGAGGCGGCGACGAACTCGCAATTCCGCCTAAGCGGGTCGTACCCGCGACCCGTGAAGAAATTGCTGCGATCTACGCCAACGCGTTCGAAGAACAGCAACGGTGCTGCTTCTCATCGCTTACGCGACAACGGGACGTGAAGGTTCCCGTCCACGGCGACCGCTTCTTCAACAAGCACATCGCCGTGGTGGGCGCGACGGGGTCGGGAAAGTCGTCCAGCGTGTCTAAAATTCTGCAGGAGGCGTCGACCGCGAAGTCGCACGGCTACGCCGGGCTCAACAATTCGCACATCGTCATTTTCGACATTCATGGCGAATATGCATCCGCGTTTCCTGCGGCCAAGTTGCTGTCTGCCGACGATATCGTGCTCCCCTACTGGTTACTCAACGACGGCGAGATGGGTGACATGTTCCTCGAGTCGGGTGACAGCAACAACTACAATCAGGAAGCGTTACTACGGACGATTATCACGCATTGCAAGGAGATGGCCAACCCGGGGATCGCCAAAGTCAATTTCGACAGTCCCCTCAAGTACGACATCGCCCATCTGCAGACTTGCTTTGCCAATCTGTCGCGGGAGACCAAGGATGCGAACGATCCGCTCACGATCAAAACTAAAGATGGGAACTCATTTACCTATGCCGATGATCGCGCGCGCTTGACCGCCTATTGTACTCAACCTGTGGATTTCGCCTTTAAGGCCACAGGCAAAATTAACGGCGGTCCTTATGCCGACGGCACGATCGACAAGTTCGTCCGGCGGATATCGGCAAAGATCAACAATTCGCGTCTCGATTTCATGTTCGGCCCAAGGGCTGCGAAGGCGACGCTCGAAGACGTCATCCGTCAGATAACCGGCTATGAGAAGACTTCGAGCGCCAACGTTACCATCCTCGATTTGAGCGGCATACCGTTTGAGGTCCTCAGCATAACCGTATCGCTGGTGACGCGGCTTCTATTCGATTTTTCGTATCACGAGCGCCGACAGACCGGCAAATGCGAGACGCCGTTCCTACTCGTCTACGAAGAGGCACACAAATATGCGCCGCGCAGCGATCTCGCACGTTTTAAGGCTTCGCTGAACTCGATCGAGCGAATTGCCAAGGAAGGTCGAAAATACGGGGTCAGCCTGATGATCTCGAGCCAGCGCCCATCGGAGATTTCGGAGACGATCTTTTCTCAGTGTAGCAATTTCCTGGCGATGCGCCTAACCAACCCAGAAGACCAGGCCTATGTGAAGCGCTTGCTGCCCGACACACTCGGCAACCTAACCGCAGGGTTGCCGGCGTTGGAGCAAGGCGAGGCGCTGCTCATCGGTGATGCCGTTGCAATGCCGTGCGTCGTGTACATCACCGAATGCTCACCAAAGCCGTCGTCGAACGACATCCGCTACTACGAGCTCTGGAAGAACCCTTGGCATGCGGCAGGCGTCTCCGACGATTTTGGCCATTGGCTGAAGTAGGTGCCGCCTAGGATGGACACTATAACTTCGACCAAGCTTCTCGTCGGTCCGATCTTAGTGCCCGCGATGATAGTGTTAAGCGTCTGAATGAACGTCCGCCTTCCTGTTTTTGGCCTGAGTCCGGTTAATCTGCATGGCCCAACCGCCTTTACACAGGAGAGGTTCTGAGCGCCGCGGCGAATAGCCGGTTTGGGCGCAAAGCCGACATGCTGCGATCGCTTCCAAAACGCTACGAAGGGCCTGCATCGTCGTCCTCTTTCGAGGCCGGATCAGCTCGCTCCCTACCTTCATCCCGCGCCCGCTGGATCGTCTGTCGGCTGACACCATAGTCGCGTGAGAGCTTCGACACCGAAGCCCCCTCCCCCAGCTTCTCCCGCACCATCTGCTTCTGCGCGTCCGTCAGGCTGCGCGGACGGCCCAGCACCTTGCCCTGTTCCTTCGCCCGGATCAGGCCTGCATGGGTGCGCTCGATCAGGAGGTCGCGCTCGAACTCGGCGACCGCGTTGATGACGCTCATCGTCATCCGGCCCGTCGAGCTGGTCAGGTCGACACCGCCCAGCGCCAGACAATGAACCTTCACGCCCATCTCGGCTAGCGTCTCAACCGTCGTGCGCACGTCCATCGCGTTGCGGCCAAGACGATCCATCTTGGTGACGACGAGAACGTCCCCTTCCTCCATCCGGTCGAGAAGACGCGTGAAGCCCTCGCGCTCCTTGGTGGCGACCGATCCGGAGACGGTTTCCGAGACGACGCGGCGGGCATGGACGTCGAAGCCGGCGGCCTTGATCTCACCGATCTGATTTTCGGTGACCTGGCCGTGGGTGGAGACGCGGACATAGGCAAAAGTTCGGGACATCGGGCCTCGAAAACGACCTTATACGTCACGATCTTATAGGACATGTCCGATACGTCGGATAGTTGGTTTCTGGTCAGGATCGGCGGAGCCTGTCCTTAAACGATCAAATTTGGACGTGTTCTGTTCGACGAAATGAGCCTATCAGCGTTGAGCATGACAGATCATAGGTTTTAGACATTTTTCAGCGCATGCCATTTTATGAGCACAAGTGACGCTACCCATCTGATATGACAAATCCTGCGCAATAACCGACCTATCAAACAAGTGTCTAATCGACCAAAAGAAAGAGCGCATTCCTCGATCGAGGGCATTATGATAATATCAGCCTTTTTGGGAGTTATGTGATGGTCGTCTACGAGTTGCCACTTCAAGATAATGGGCGCGTCGTCTTGCCGGCAGCCCTGAGGAAGGCTCTAGGGCTGACGAAGGGGGATAAGGTTTTGATCGAAGCAGAGGGCGATCGGGTCACTCTGACCACTGCACGGCTTCGACGCAAACGAGCCCAGGAGATTGCCAAAAAATACGCTCAGCCCGGCGTCAGTATCGTGGAGGAGTTTCTGCAAGAGAAACGAGCCGAGGCCGCGCGTGAGAACGAACAGATCGCACTCTCAAGCGAGGTGTCTGGTTCGTGACGGCTTGCGTGATCGATACCTCGGCCATCCTCGCCTATGCCTTCGCCGAAAAAGGCGCGATGAAAGTCGAGCGATGGATCGATGAGGGAGCTGCTGTCTCCAGTCTGACAATTCAGGAAGCGATTTCGAAGCTCTGCCAAACCGGTATGAGCGTGGAGGAAGCCGAGCAACTCGTTCGCGATCTCGGCCTCGTCGTTCATCCCCTTGATTTCGATCTCGCCGTGCGTGCCGGCGGTATGTTCGCTCTCACCAAGCCATTCGGTTTGAGCCATGGTGATCGCGCGTGCCTAGCGCTAGGACAAAAGCTCGCGGTAACGGTCGTGACCGCTGACAAAGCTTGGTCGAAGGTCGCGCGCGATCTCGGACTGCGCGTCGAACAGTTTAGATAAGCGGCATATTCGGAAAAGGATTATACGAGGGCTAGCATCCTGCAAGTCCATGTTCGAACCCTTTGAGCGATATGCCCTCAACAGGTTCGGATGCAGCCCCATTCGGCCGGAAGCTCAGGTGATCGAAAAGCTGATGGTCAGCGGATGGACCATGGTGATTATCAACTGCCTCTTGCGATCGTAGCGATTGAACCGCAAACGAAGTGCCTGGGAGAATCCACCATTGTTTCATCGAGTTGGGCTGGCTTTCATATGCGCGCTCTTACTCACAACGTAACGTAGACGTATAACAACCCCCGATTAGGTGCCGAACAAGGCATCGGGAAGGGTTGTTTGAATGGCGGGACAGCTTAGCAGGGGATCGGTCTGGCATCGCTGGGATCCCCACATCCATACTCCGGGCACGATCCTCGCTGATCAATACCCTGCCGCCGACGGATGGGAACAGTTCATATCCCGAATCGAGGCTTCAGATCCGCCGGTTCGCGCCCTTGGCATCACTGACTATTTCAGCACTGCGACCTACGAGCAGGCTGTCGCTTATAAGTGCGCTGGCCGGCTTAAGGATGTCGACCTGATCTTCCCCAATGTCGAGCTTCGGTTGGGGATTGGAACGCCTCGGGGATCGGCGATCAACATCCACCTTCTGGTATCACCCGAAGATCAAGACCATCTTGCCCGTCTGCACGCCTTCCTCTCCGATCTGCGGTTCGAAGCACTGGGTGAGCGCTACCGTTGCACACCAGCTGATATCATGCGGCTTGGCCGCGCCCACGACGCCAATGCAACCAGTGACAAAGGCGCACTAGAAGCTGGAACCAATCAATTCAAGGTCGACCTCGCCGTCCTTCGCGAGGCAATGAAGGCAAGCGATTGGGCACGATCCAACATTCTTGTCGCGGTTCCGGCTAGTAACGTCGATGGCTCCGCAAGCTTACAAAGCGATGGGTCGTTAACGCGGCTGCGGCGCGAGATCGAACGCGCCTCCAACATCATCTTCTCGAGCAGGCCAGGCGATCGGCAGTTCTGGCTCGGCAAAGGACCGGTGACTCGCGAGGTGTTGGTAGCCGAATATGGCGGCCTGAAGCCGTGCCTGCACGGTAGCGATGCGCATCGTCCCGAGGTCGTGGCGGCCCCGGCGCAAGACCGTCGGTGCTGGCTCAAGGGACAGGTGACGTTCGAGACGCTACGCCAAGCGTGCCTTGAGCCTGAGATGCGGGTTCACGTGGGGACTGCGGCACCGCCTGCGGCACAGCCTTCACAGGTGATGACGGACGTCAATGTGAAGGGCGCCCCCTTCCTCTACGATGCCGTCATGCCTCTGAACCCTGGTCTTGTCGGGATCATTGGCGCGCGGGGCTCCGGAAAGACGGCTCTCGCTGATCTGATCGCCGCCGGCGGTGCCGCGTTGTCCGTGAAAGCAAACAAGCTTTCTTTCGTCCACCGCGCACGCGACCATCTCACCGAGGCTACTGTCGAGCTGAATTGGGATGATGGCTCCGCATGTAGCGAGACGATCGCCAGCGTCCTGCAAGATGCCGGCGAAGAAGGCGAACCACAGGTGCGTTATCTCTCCCAGCAATTTGTCGACCGACTATGCTCGGCTGAGGGGCTGAATGATGAACTGCTGACTGAGATCCAGCGGGTTATCTTTCTTGCTCACCCCACGGAAGAGCGGCTTGGCGCCACGGATTTCACCCAGCTTCTCGATTTGCGTGCGGAGAGCGCACGCACGGCACGGGGGCAAGCTGAGGATGAACTTCGCGACCTATCGACGGAGTTTGTTGGGGAGCGGGAAAAAGAGGCGAGCATCGGCTCGCTCCAAAGCAGGCTGACAACTCTGCGAGAAACGATCACGAAGGCGCAGACCGATCGCTCCGCCCTTGTAGGGAAAAGTGGCGGCGATCAGGCCCGTCTTCAAGCATACAACGTCGTTGCAGAGGCTTTGCAAAAGCGCAGGTCGGAGCATGAACAGCTCGAACGCCGCCGCAACGCGCTCGATACACTCGCGCATGAGGTCACCCTGGCGCGCAAGCGGACCTTTCCTGACGCCCTCCGTCAGATGCGCCAGCACCATGAAGCTGCGCAGATGCCAGAGCCACTATGGCAACGTTTCGAAATGACGTTCAAAGGCGATGTTGACGCCGCAATCGCTGGCGAACGCGCAACTGCCGTGACGGCACTGAAAGCGCTTGCAGGCACACCTGTCGCAGAAGCAGCTGGAACGTCACCTCCCACCACGTCTCAGCTGCCACAAGGTGCACCGCTTCAAACCCTATCAATCGCTGTTCTTGCGGCGGAAACACAGCGGCTTGAGAGCCTCATTGGCGTCGATCGGGCAGCCGCAAAGTCGCTGACGACGCTTAACAGCAAAATCGCAGCTGATGAGGCACAGGTGGTCAAACTTCAGCGCCAGATCGCGACGGCAGAGAAGGCACCAGCGCGTCTGCTGGAAATTCGCGATGAGCGCCAAGCCGCCTATACACGTGTGTTCAACGCGCTGGTTGCCGAGCAGGCCGAATTGTCCAGCCTGTATGCCCCGCTCGCCAGTCGGATTGAGGCCGAGAGCGGATCGGCGCGCAAACTATCGTTCCAGGTTCGACGTCGCGTCGACGTCGATGCTTGGGCCCGAAAGGGAGAAGCATTGCTGGACCTGCGCATGGGGTCGAAGTTGCGCATAGGCACACTGGCCGATCACGCGCGCGCCCGTCTCCTTCCGGCTTGGAGCACGGGTACGGCCGAGGATGTGTCGAAAGCTCTTGCCGTTTTTCGCGAAGCACACGACCCGGCCATCATTGAATGCTGTCCTTACAATCGCCGTGACCCGGCTAAGGCTGCCGATTTCCGTCAGTGGGTTGGTGACATTTCCGCTTGGCTCTATGGCACCGACCATATCCAGATAGCCTACGGCATTCAGTATGACGGGACAGACGTAGAGAGGCTGTCACCGGGCACACGAGGCATCGTTTTGTTGCTGCTCTACCTGGCGATCGACACAGATGATGATCGCCCCCTCATCGTCGATCAGCCAGAAGAAAACCTTGATCCGCACTCGATCTTTGTCGAGCTGGTAGAACGCTTTAGATCGGCCAAGCAGCGCCGGCAGATCATCATTGTCACCCATAATGCCAATCTGATCGTCAATACCGATGCAGATCAGGTTATCGTGGCAACCTGTGGTCCCCACCGTCCAGGACAGCTCCCTGAAATCCGTTATCAGGCCGGTGGACTGGAAGACCCGGATATTCGCGGGAGTGTGTGCAACATCCTCGAAGGCGGAGCCGAAGCCTTCAAGGAACGCGCCAAACGGCTACGCGTGGGATTGTAGCAGTAGGCAGGAACCCTTAGGTATTTGATCCCGGTATTTGCTGAGCCGGATTGGGCCCAGAGCGCTCCGGCTCTGGGGTTCATTTCTCGCAGTTGAACTCGCAGGGCATCTGGCCCGTGAGGGTCTTCAAGCGGCGTGCAAAGTTGTACGCATCATGGAAGTCAGCGGGCTCGTCTCTATTCAGCGTGTTCAGGTCGAGCGTTCCCGAACTGATGTTTGGCCCTGACTAACGTGTGGTCCGTCGCTGATCACGCTTCCCTTCTGGGTCGACCCGGTCGGGTCCTTCACATGATAGGATTGGATTCAGCTTAGGAGTGCTTGATCTTAACACGCCGATTAGAGCAGCCTCCTCAGAACCGGGCGTCGATATCTACGACGTCGATGAGTTTATGATTGACGAATTCCTTGAGGCCGAGCCCCAGAAGCTCGCGCCCGTAACCCGAGCGCCGAACCCCGCCGAAAGGCAGGTCCGCCTCGACCTTGGTCGGGTGATTGACGAACACCATGCCGGTCGAGATTTTCCTGGCGACCTCCGCACCGTGTTTCGTGTCCGAGGTGAACACCGAGCCGCCCAAGCCGAATGGCGAGTCGTTGGCAATACGGATCGCATCCGCCTCGTCCTTCGCCCGGAACAGCATCGATACCGGGCCGAAGAACTCCCAGTAACGGGCCGGATTGTCCTCTCCGACATCGGTCAGAATGGTCGGCTGCACGAACGCGCCCTGATTGGGCACGGGAGGGCCGACCTCCTCGGCCTTTGCGCCATGGGCGACGGCCTGCCTGATCTTGTCCCTGATGTCGTCCGCGGCGCCTTGTGAAGAGAGCGGGGCAAGCGTCGTTTCGGGATTGAAGGGATCACCTGCCTTCAGACCTGCGACACCTCGGCGGTACCGGGTCAGGAACTCGTCATAGACCTTGTCGACGATGATCATGCGTTTGGAGGAGACACAGACTTGGCCGCCATTCCAGTGCCGGCCGAAGACCGCCCATCTGACGGTCTTTTCCATATCGGCATCCGCCAGCACGACGAAGGCATCGGCGCCGCCCAACTCCATGGTCGACTTTTTCAGGGCGCTGCCTGCCTGCGCGGCGACGACCGATCCGGCGTCTTCTGATCCCGTCAGCGCCACGCCACGAACACGCGGGTCGTTGATAATTCTCTCCACCTGCGAGCGGGTGGCATAGAGATTGGTGAATGCACCTGCGGGCAGGCCCGCTTCATGCATCAGCTGTTCGAAAGCCGCCGCGCTTTGCGGCACGTTGGATGCATGCTTCAGAAGCATCGTGTTACCGGCCGAGAGTTGCGGCGCGATGATCCGGGCAATCTGGTAATAGGGGAAATTCCACGGCTCGATCGCGAGCAGAACGCCGAGCGGTTCGCAGACGATCACGGCCTCGCCTTCGGCCGGATCTGCGACTTTCAACGGTTCCGATCGCAGCAGTGCTTCGGCGTTCTTGACATAATATTCGAAGATCTTCGCAGACAGTTCGACCTCGGCCTTGGCCTCGGTGAAGAGCTTGCCCATTTCCAACGTCAGTAGCTTGGCATAGGCGTCGGCATCCTTGCGCAGAAGGTTCGCTGCCTTCTGGAGCACGGCGCCACGTTCGGCGAACGACGTTTCCCGCCAGGCGAGAAAGGCTGCGTGGGCGGCATCTATGGCTTGGCCAATCTCGGCGTCCGTGGCGTTCGGAAAGGTCTTGAGAATTTCACCCGTGTACGGATAGGTGGTTGAGTAGGTCATGTCCGTTTCTTTCGTTGAACAGGAAGGTAACCGTCGACCTCAGGCGGCCACCGGCACTTTTGTTGTCAGTTCCTTGATGGATTGAACCATTTGGGTCAGCACGGCCTGGGCATCGCCGTAGACCATGTTGCAGTTGTCACCGTAGAAGAGCAGGTTCTCGACCCCGGCATAGCCGCGGCCTTGCCCGCGTTTGACGACGTAGACCTGGAGGGCCTTGTCGACGTTGAGGATCGGCATGCCGTAGATCGGCGATGTCTTGTCGGTACGGGCGGCCGGGTTCACGACGTCGTTGGCACCTATGACCAGCGCGACATCCGTCGAGGCGAAGGCATCGTTGATGTCTTCCATGTCGAAAATGATGTCGTAGGGAACCCCGGCCTCGGCGAGCAGAACGTTCATATGCCCCGGCATGCGTCCGGCGACCGGGTGCATGGCAAATTTGACATCGACGCCGGCGGCCTGCAGCAGCTTGACGAATTCATAGAGCTTCTGCTGCGCCTGGGCGACGGCTAGGCCGTAGCCCGGTACAATGATGATGGAAGAGGCGTAGCGCATGGCGATCGCCGCATCGTCCGCGTTGACCGGTTTCAAACGGCCCGCAACCTCGCTGCTTTCGACTGCGACGGTGTCGCCGAAATTGCTGAACAGGACATTGGAAAGCGACCGGTTCATGGCCTTCGCCATGAGGACGGTCAGGAGCGTGCCGGCAGAGCCGACCACCATGCCGGCAATCATCAAGGCGGGATTGGCGAGCGCATAGCCCTCGAGCCCGACGGCGAGGCCGGTAAAAGCGTTATAGAGGGAGATCACCACGGGCATGTCCGCACCGCCGATTGGCAGCGTCATCAACACGCCGAAAGCCAGCGCCAAAAGGAAGAAGGCCGACGCAAGCGCTCCTGCCACGCCGCCACCATATGTAACCGTCAGTCCGGCAAGCACGAGAGCGAGCAGAAAGATGCCGCCATTAAGAACCTGCTGGCCCCAGAACCGCCAAGGCTTGTTGATCCTGCCGTCCAGCTTCGCCCAAGCGATGACGGAACCGGTCAGTGAAATCGAACCGATCAAGGCGCCGGCCAGCGTCACGCTGGTCAGTAAAAGACTCGTGGAGGGGCCGCGGACGATCTCGGCTGCAGCAATCGCTGCCGCTGCTCCGCCGCCCATACCATTATAAAGCGCGACCATCTGCGGCATGCCGGTCATGGCGACCTTGCGGCCGCTCCACAGCGCCCAGCCGCCGCCAATCAGAAGCGCAGCCGCGGCGAGCGCGAGATTCTGCGGGAGTTTGATCTGTGCTTCCGGGGGAAGGTGCACAAGGACGAGGAAGGCAGCGATGACGGCAACCAGCATGCCGAGCCCGGCGATCTTGATGCCGGCAAGTGCCGTGACCGGCGACGACATGCGTTTCAGGCCGAAGATGAAAAGACCGGCGGCGGCCAGACCGCTGACACCATCCAGGGATGTGAGAAGAAGAGCGTATGACATGGTCAGCCTCCCTTCGGGCCGCTGGCGCGGAACATGGCCAGCATTCGGTCGGTGACGACATAACCGCCAGCCACATTGGCTGCGCCCAGCAGGACGCCGATGAAGCCGATGACCTGAGCCTCCATGCTGGTGGCCATCAGCAGGGTGTGTAGCGCGCCGACGACCACAATGCCGTGGATGAAATTCGATCCTGACATCAGCGGAGTATGCAGGATCGAGGGCACGCGGCTGATCACTTCGTAGCCGGTGAAGGCCGCGAGCATGAAAATGTAAAGGGCGATGAGCCAGGTGAGTGTGACATCATGGGTCATGCTGCCGCCTCCTTGAACCTGACGACCTTGAGCACGGCCTGAACGGCCGGGTTGCGGAGGGCGCCGTCATGGGTGAGCACGGTTGCGGCGATGATCGCGTCGTCGAAATCGAGACGGATGGCCCCGTCCTTGACGATCAGTTCGACAAGGTTGGCGACGTTCTTGGCGTAAAGTTCGCTCGCATGCTGGGCGAGCATGGAGGGCACGTTCAAGGGCCCGAGAATGGTGACCGGGCCTACCATTACCGTTTCACCCGGGCGTGTGCCTTCGCAGTTGCCACCGCCTTCTGCACCGAGATCGACGATGACGGAGCCCGGCTTCATGGTGGCGATCTGCCCGGCTGAAATCAGCTTCGGTGCCGGACGACCCGGAACCGAGGCCGTGGTAATGATCAGGTCGGCGTCGGCGATATGCCTGTCGAGCGTGGACCGGACCTTCGCCCGTTCCTCGGCCGTCAACTCGCGGGCATAGCCGCCTTCGCCGCGTGCATCGACGCCCGTGTCGACGAATTTGGCGCCGAGCGACAGGGCCTGTTCCTTCGTTTCCGGGCGGACGTCATATCCCTCGGTCACGGCACCGAGACGATGGGCGGTGGCGAGCGCCTGCAATCCGGCGACACCGAGCCCCATAACCAAAACCCGTGCCGCGCGCAGCGATCCGACCGCCGTGGTCATCATCGGCAGAATGCGCGGCATATGCACGGCGCCGACGAGCGGGGCGTAGTAACCGGCGAGAGCTGCTTGGCTCGACAAGGCGTCCATCGCCTGGGCGCGGCTGATGCGAGGGATCTGTTCCATCGCAAAGCTCGTGATCTTGCCATCGCGGAGCACTTTGACGAGATCGGGAGAGGCTGCGCCATAGATGAACGAGATCAGGGCCGCGCCGGGTTTCATCGGTCGCACGGTCTCGACCGGAGGCGGCTGCACCGCAAGCACGATATCCGCCTCGCTGAGGAGCTTCTGCCGGTCCGGCTCGATCCGACAATCGGTATAAGCCGCATCAGTGAACGTGGCACTGACCCCGGCGCCGGATTCGATCCGGATATCCGCGCCCAGACGCTTCAGGCGGGATGCGGCTGTCGGTGTCAACGCCACACGCTTTTCTCCCGCTCGGGTCTCTTTGAGAAAGCAAAGTACGAAGGCCATAGATCCTGCCTTTCCGCCGGTTCGCTTCATGCATCCGGCCTTGGCTGTCGGGCGTAAGCTGCACTTCAGCGACGGCACGCGCCTTGATCGAGATCAACCGGAGAACTGAACCTTTCCTAGGCTCAAAGCGCCTCGAGCGTCTCACGCGCCTTCAACGCGGTTGGCGGCTATACAGAACAGGGGATGGCCAATGCCTCCATCGGCCCGCTCAAGGCGCCCGCATGTTTCGAAATGGTTGTTTCGACAGGTATAGAAATGGTTGTTTCGACAGGTATAGAAATGGTTGTTTCGACAGATATAAGGGTATACTGATCGACACATACAGCCCTGCCGCGCTCGCGACATCCTTCGGGAGAAGATCAATACAAGTGGCTTTCGATATCCCTCCCCGCGAAATGCTGTCCTCGGTGGAGCATCTTTGTCCCCCGTCCTGCTGCGGCTGCCCGGTTCGTCAGAGCGGCATCTGCCGGGCGCTCGACCTGGAAGGGCTTCGACAGATGGCCCGGGTCTCGAACCGCCGCGTGGTCTCGAAGGGCGAGCCCATCCAGCGGGATCTGGGCGAGGGAGAAGGGGTCGCCAGTCTCGTCAGCGGCGTCGTCAGCCTGTCGCGCGGCCTTCCGGACGGGCGTCACCAGATCGTCGGGCTGCAGTTCCCCCCGCGCGTGCTGGGCGCCGTGTCCGGGTGCGATCACCGAACGGAAGCGATCGCGCGGGACACTGTTCGGCTCTGCGCCGTCGCTCGGCGCGACTTCGAGGGGGTCCTGTCCCGCTTTCCGAAGCTGGAACACGAAGTGCTGCGCCAGATCAGCGAACAGCTTGGCGAGTCCCAAGACTGGCTTCTGGCGATCGGGCGCAAGTCTGCCGCCGAGCGGGTCGCGAGCTTTCTGGAAATGGTGGCGCACCATGGCTCGCGCGCGCCATCGCCGGACGCGACGGTCCTCGTCCATCTGCCGCTGTCGCGCGGCGCGATGGCCGACTTTCTGGGCCTGACGATCGAGACCGTGTCGCGCAAGATGTCGGAACTGCGCCGCGCGGGCATCCTCGATTTCACCGATGCCACGGCCGTGCGGATTCTCTCGCCCGCGCGGCTCAGAATGGCGACGGGCGACGTTTCGTGATCCCCCGTTCCGACTTGTCGATCATGGGACAAACGGATGGATCGGCCCGGCCGCCTCCCTTTCCAGCCGCTCGTAGGCCCGTTCGATGAAGGCCATATCGTCGCGGTTCAGGACTTGGCCCGCGAGCGGGAGGATGAAATCCGCTTCGCCGGCCACATGCCGGCGCACATTGCGAAACAGGGCGCGCGCCTGATAGGCGATGCTCTCGAAGTCTTCCCGCGTTCGACGCTCCGACAGGCTGAGAAGTTCGCCCGACAGTTCGCTCGCCGCGTCATGATCCTCGCGATGCTCCCCCTCCAGCCGGCGCAGGCTCGCGCGCAGCGCGTCGGACGCGGGCAGCCGGCGCTCCAGGGCGGGAAAGAAAAAGGTTTCCTCGACCCTGTGATAGCGGCGCAGATGCGGCGCGAGCCGTTCGCCGAGCGCCATGCAGAGCCCTTCGTCCGGCCGGGGGAAACCGTCGATCAGCGTTTCGAGCGCCTCGCAGAGCGTGATCTGCCGGCCGTGGTGGAAGGCGAGCCGCGCCACGCCGCCGGCTCTCGCCTCCTCGCTCCAGCGTCGCTTCCATCCTTCACGCGTCCTGAACCTTCGCACCATGGCGCTGCCATTCGAGATATGGGCGACCTCTCGCGGCCCGGAGGCGCTGCGGGTCGTTCGCTTGTCTGAGAGCGGACATCAGCACCCTGCGGCGCGGCGCGTCTTGATCCGCGTCAAACCCGCATGGCTCCCGGGCGCATTTCCCTCCCGCACCTTGCGCTGGATCAAAGCGACGGGGGCGAAGTTCGCCCATCCTCGCCCCGTCCCATCGAGACAGGTGCGAGCGAGGAGATCGTGATGACGAAAATGATGCGTGCGGCCGTGGTGGAGGAGTTCGGCAGGCCGCTGTCGATCCGCACCGTGCCGGTTCCCCGTCCGGGCCCGAACGAGGTTCTGGTGCGGGTCGTCGCCTGTGGTGTGTGCCACACCGATCTGCACGCGGCCGAGGGCGACTGGCCGGTGAAGCCGCATCCCCCGTTCATTCCCGGCCATGAGATCGCGGGCGTGGTCCACGAACTCGGCAGCGAGGTTCGCCATCTGCGGGTCGGCGACCGGGTCGGCGTCGCCTGGCTGCACGATTCCTGCCAGCGCTGCGAATATTGCGAAACGGGCTGGGAAACGCTTTGCGAGCATCAGCACAACACGGGCTATAGTTGCGACGGCGGCTTTGCCGAATACGTGCTGGCCCATGCCGATTTTGCCGCGCGGCTGCCCGATGCGCTGGGCTTTGCCGAGGCCGCGCCCATCCTGTGCGCGGGCGTCACCACCTACAAGGGGCTGAAGGAGACCGAGGCCCGGCCCGGCCAGTGGGTGGCGATTTCGGGGATCGGCGGGCTTGGCCATGTCGCGATCCAATATGCCAAGGCCATGGGCCTGCATGTGGCCGCGCTCGACATCGCGCCCGAGAAACTGGCGCTGGCCACCAAGGCGGGCGCCGATCTCGCGGTGGACGCGCGCGACGCGGCAGCCACGGCCCGCATCCTGGAGGCGACGGGCGGCGGCGCGCATGGGGTGCTCGTCACCGCCGTCTCGCCCCCTGCGTTTGCTGCCGCGCTCGGGATCGTCCGGCGCAAGGGGACGGTGGCGCTGGTCGGCCTGCCGCCGGGCGAATTTGCGACCCCGATCTTCGATGTCGTTCTGAAGCGCATCACGCTGCGCGGCTCGATCGTCGGCACGCGGGCCGATCTGGAGGAGGCCCTGGCCTTCGCCGCCGAGGGCAAGGTCAGGGCAGAGATCGAGACCGTGCCGCTGGAGGCGATCAACCGTGTCTTCGCCGACCTGAAGTCCGGCCATGTCACCGGGCGGATCGTTCTCGACCTCGCGGCCGTGGCGAGCGGCGAACTCTCCCGGCGCGAAACGGCAAGGGCTTGAGGGGGCGCGTCGGGGCCGGGGGCTGCGCGCATGGGCATGAGCCTTGCCATCGGCACGGCGATGATCGGCGCCAGCGTCACGATCCACACATTCGGGCTGATGGCGCTGACCCATGTCCTGTCGCGGCTGATCGCGCATCTGCGCCTGCACCGGCGCTGGGGGCGGATCGTGGCGATGATGTTCGTGGTGCTCGGCCTGTTCCTGATCCTGACGGTGGAGGTCTGGGCCTGGGCAGTCTCATACCGCCTGCTCGCCGTCCTGCCCGATGTCGAGACCGCGCTTTACTTCTCCACCAGGACCTTCGCCACGGTCGGCTTCGGCGACGTGATCCCGAGCCGGCAATGGCGCCTTCTCACCGCGCTGGAAGGGATCGACGGGTTTTTGCTGATCGGCTGGTCCACTGCCTATCTCGTGTCCGCGGGAACGCGCGTCGGCCCGTTCCGGATCGGTGAGCATTTTTAGGTCGATCCGACCTTCGGTTTGAGGGGGATCAAGGCGGCCCCCTCCCTTCCGGCCCAGAATGGGGCATGACGGAAGGAGAACGAGATGGACACGAGACTTCGTTTCGCAACCGTTGCGGTCAGCGTCGACGGTGGTGCCGGCACTGCCGAGCGCGTCGCGCTGGCCGCGCGCATCGCCCGCCGCTTCGACGCGCGCTTGGTTGGCTTCGCCGCGCAGGGCATTCCCGTTTCCGCCTATGCCGGCGGCGCGGATGGCGGATACCAGGTGGTTCTCGCCGCCGAAGAGGAGAGCGCGCGCACGCATCTCGCCGAGGCCAAGGCGCTGTTTCATCGATCCTGCGGCGGCGCGGCGGACTGGCTGGAGCGCCAGTGCGATCCCAACGCCTTCGCCCTCCAGCATGCCGGCCTTGCCGATCTGACCGTTCTGGGCCGGCGCGGCCCCGGCGATCCGGACCCCGGCCCCATGGCGGTTGATGCGGGGGCCGTGGCGATGAAGTCCGGGCGGCCCATCCTCGTCGTCCCCCCGGGCGATCGACGCGACGAGGCGCGCTTCGCGCTGGTGGCCTGGAACAATTCCCGCGAGGCCCGCCGCGCCCTGGCCGACGCCCTGCCCTTCCTCACGCGCGCCGAAGAGGTGCAGATCGTCGCCATCGCACAGGATTCGGGCGGCGAAGGCCTGACCGATGCCGGCACCTATCTCGCGCGGCACGGCGTGCAGGCGCGCGCCCGCTATCTCCCGACCTATACGGGCTCGATCGAGAACGAGATCTTCAACCAGGCCAATGCGATGGGCGCGGACCTGATCGTGGCCGGTGCCTATGGCCATAGCCGCCTTCGGGAATGGTTCTTCGGCGGCATCACCCGCTCGCTGCTGCAATTCACGCCCTGCCCCTGTCTCCTGTCGCACTGAGAGGCGGTGGACTTCCGGCCCCGATCCTCGCGGCCGGTGCGCTCGTTTGGTCGAGCCCTCGCGAGCGTCCTTGCGGACGGGGGGGCCGCGAGGCTCGCCCTCGGGGGCCATGGCGAAAAGGCCCGGCCAGCCGGCCCCGCGCAATTTTTTCCGAGAGCCCGTCCGATTGAGCCAGATCAAAGCGGGGCCGAAGGCCCGGTGGCACACTGGCCGCATCGCTCGGCCAAACGAGACACGCCTCGCCCGGCCGATCTCCTCCGCATCCAAGGAAAGGACCTGCCCCATGAGCGCCGTTGCCCCCCTTCTCACGACATCGGGAGCCCCGGACCCCGCGCCCGCCCCCGCCCCGGCGGAACGGCGCAGCGTTCGAGACGCGATGCTGCTGTTCGACGGGTCGGACGCCGACGAGAGGATCGCCAACGCCGCCGACTGCGTCGCCACCGCCTTCGGAACCCATCTGGAAGCGGTTCTGGTGAACGAGATCAGCCTGCCGCAGGTCTATGTCGCCGAGCCCTTGGCCGTGCAGCCCTACGAAGTCCTGCAACTCGACGAGGAGGCGGCGGACCGCACGGCCGGTATCCTGACGCAGCGCCTCGAGCGAACCGGCCACACGTTCGAGCTGCGCCGGATCGAGGCTTTCCGAGTCGAACTGGAAGCGTCTCTGGCGAGCCTGGCGTGCAGCGTCGATCTCGTGGTCACGGCGCGGCCCTATGATGGCACGGTGCGGACCGCAGATCTCCTGGAGGCCGTGCTCTTCGGCAGCGGCACCCCCGCCCTCGTCGTCCCGCCGCAGAGGAGCGCGATCGACCTCGAAGCCCCGGTGGTCGTCGGCTGGAAGAACACGCCGGAATGCTTCCGCGCCGTGCAAGGGGCCCTGCCCTTCCTCCAGCGCGCCAGCCTCGTGCATCTCGTCACCGTCGAGGAGAATCCGTCCGGGGAGGAGGTCGGCCGCGAGCCGTCCGCCGACATCGCGCGCCATCTCGCGCGGCACGGGGTCAGGCTCGAGGTCCGGCACCTGCCGCGCTGGGAGCATCCGGCCAAGGCGCTGCTCAACGAAGTCGACATCACCGGAGCGGGGCTCCTGGTGACCGGGGCCTATGGGCGCTCGCGCCTGCGCGAATGGTTTCTGGGCGGCGTCACGCGCGAGCTTCTGGAAGAGGCTCATGTGCCGACGCTGCTCGCTCACTAGGAACCAGGGACACAACCCTGCGGGTCGATCCGTCGAGTCCGTCCGCCCCCGATCGTCGTTGCCGATGCTTGGCCCTGCCCTGCAGTGCCTCCGCTCGGCGCCTTGCCGGGAACAGAAGTCCCTCGCCGGCTCTCCGCCGCGGGGTTCTTTCCCCGGCTCTCAAGGAGGTTGCCATGCAACACTGCGTGCTCGTCTATCGCGTCCAACCCAAGGGCAAGCACTGGACGATCTGCTTCGGCGGGTTTCCCTGCGGCGAGTTCGACAGCCGCCGCGACGCCCTGCATTCGGCGGCGGCCGACGCCCGGCGCGTCCGGCGCATGGGCCATGTCGTCCATGTCCGGGTCGCCCGTCCGCCGGACTGCGAGCGGCCCCTGCCCGACAAGATGCTGCCGGCTCTTCATTAGACGAGCCGCCGCCGGGCGGGCGATCCATCCAGCGGGGCCGGGAGGACGGCAGCCGGCCCCTTGCACCAGAAAACGGGAGGCGATCATGACGGCAGAGGTTGCGGCTTCGGAGCGGACGAACCCAGGCGGAGGCGAGATCCTTCACCCACGCGGGGGAGGACGCCTCCGGGTGCGCCCGGTCGGCCCGGCGGACGAGCCGGTCCTCCAGGCCTTGTTCGACCATGTGTCGCAGGCGGACCTGCGCTTTCGCTTCTTCAGCACCATGCGGCATGTCGATCATGGCCGCCTCGGCGCGCTGTTGGCGCCCGAAGGGCCGGGCTCGGCCAGTTTCCTCGCCTTCGACGAGACAGGCGAGCCGGTCGCCAGCGCCTTGTTCGTCGGCGACGCGGGCGGGCGCGAAGGCGAGATCGCCATCACCGTGCGCAGCGACCGCAAGGGGCACGGCATCGGCTGGTCGCTGCTGCAATACGGGCTGGCCCATGCCAGACGCCAGGGCTACCGGACGGTGCGATCCGTGGAAAGCCGCGAGAACGCCGTCACCCTCGATCTCGAACACGAGGCCGGCTTCGAAATCCATTCCTGCCCGGACGATCCGACACTGACGATCGCGACGATCGATCTGGCGACCATGACGGCTTGAGGCCGGTTGCGGCGGGGAACCGGCCATCGGCATAGACTGCGCTTCGCTCCTCGCCCACGGACGAAAAATCGCTTGCCCCTCCTCCGCCTGAAGGTTTCGTTCCCAGCTCATCGAGCGCCCGGCAGGGTGGCGCGGGTTCGGCCGCGCCGCCTCGCGGGGGGGCCGACCGTCAGGAGGCCTTGACCTCGATGCGCTGTTCCTCGGCCATGGCCTCGCGGGTCTTGGGCAGACGCAGCGTCAGCACGCCTTTGGCGAAGGTCGCCTCGATCCTGGCGCGATCGACGCCCCTCGGCAGCGCAAGGCTGCGCGAGAAGGACCCGTAGCGACGCTCCGAAAGGTAGACGTCCTTGCGCTGCTCCTCGTCAGCCTGCTTCTTTTCGCCGGTGATGGTCAGCGTGTCGTTGGACAGCTTCACCTCGATGTTCTTCTCGTCAAGCCCAGGCAACTCGGCAGTGATCTCGTAGGCGTCTTCGTGTTCCAAGACGTCCATCGCAGGCACGGCGGGAAAGAAGCGCGCGTCCGACAGGCCGCGCTCGAAGGCCAGCGGCAGTCGGCGCGCGAAGGGCGAGCGGGCGACCAAGCGATCGAACAGCTGATCCATGTCATGACGCCAGGCCTCGAGCGGCGGCCAGTTGCCGGCGGGCGCTCCCGCCAGCGTCCGGCCGGTCGGCTTTTCGGATTTGACGGGAAGCTTGGTGGCGGATTCGACCATCGTCATTCTCCTTTGTCTGTTTCTGCGCGAATGCAGGCGAAGGGAGGACCGCGATCCTCCCGGCCGGGATTACGAGGCGACCGTGATATTGTCGGTGACGTGCCGGACGCCCGGCGCCGACCAGGCGGCCGATTCCACCGCATGGCGCTCGGGCCAGGCGCGCACACGGCCCGACAGCGTGACCTCGCCATGATGGACGTCGACGTCGATCGCCTTGGCCTCCAGGGCCGCGTCGCGCTTGAGGGCGTCCTCGATCCGCTTCTTGACGTCGGCGGGCTGCACGCGCGGCGTCAGCTCGATCAGATTGGCGACGCCGATGACGCCCAGCAGCGTCTTGACCGCGTCATAGGCGGCCACGCGCTGGTACTGCCATTCCACCTTGCCTGACAGCGTGACCCAGCCACCCTCGACCTTTACCTTGACGGCGTTGGCCGGCACGGCGGTGTTCCAATTGAGCGTGTTAACGGCGCGGCGGGCGATCTCGTCGTCGGCCGTGCGATGCGTCCCCAGCGGGCGTACCTCGATCTTCTCGGCGACGCCCGTCACGCCCTTGACACGCATCACGATGCGCTCGGTCGTCGCCTTCTGGGAGAAGGTCGGCACATGGCCAGTCAGGGTGACGATGCCGTTCTCGACCGCGACGCCGATATCGGCGGCGTCGATGCTCGGCTCGAACTCCAGGGCGTCCATGACGGTTCGACGAAGGGTGGTGTCCAACATCTCGGTTTCTCCTGTGAGAGGAAAGGCGGTGAGCCGCACTTTCTTCCCCAGGATAAGGAGCGCGAAGGCCGCCTCCTTGACGCGGATCAAACCCGAGCCCGAACGTCGGTCCGGGCGTCAGCCCGTCCCGGAGGCTTCCGGATCGGCGCCGACAATCTGTCGCCGCGCCCCTTCGTTCGCCAGCGTCATGGCCTGACCTAACTCGTTCGGCGTGGCCATGACGCCGGCGGCACCCAGATCGCGCTGTACACGGGCAACGATCTGCGCCTCGGTGTCGCCCCTCACGGCGGCTTCGACCAGCGAGCGAGCATAGGCGGGCCCTGCCTGCTCATCGAGACCCATTCGGGTCGCGGCCCAAAGACCGAAGCGTCGCTCGCGCGCAACGCGCAATAGAAAGGCCACCTCCTCCTCACGAGCGAATTGTTCTTCGAAGGCGGTTTCACGTTCTGAAAACAGGCTCATTCTGGCCTCCTTGTAGACGGTCGCGGGTCAAACGTCGGGGCGTCCGCCCGCCTCGATTCCGCTGCGACACGGAGGTCGGCTCCGCTTGCGGCTGGGCTCGCTGTGTTTCCGAGCGAGGGCTGGATGCAGGCAGCGCCAAGAATTGTGGAGCTGGGACGGGCACTGTTCGCCAGACGATGCGCCCTCGCGTTCCTCTCACCTTGACCAGGATCAACGCATCTTGCGGTGGTTTTAATGAAGCTGGCGTCACGTTGCCCACATTGGCAGCGCACGAAGCGAGGCAAGGGCGCAGGGCAGTGAGCGGCCAAATCATTGAAGACGACGACAGCGAGAATCCGAGTCCGGTGGTCGGTCCGTCGAAGCCGCGCATCCTCAAAGTACTTGGCCCCGGCCTTATTACCGGAGCCTCCGACGACGACCCCAGCGGCATCGCGACCTACGCACAGGCTGGCGCCGCCTTCGGCTACGGCCTGGCTTGGGTGCTCCTTTACTCTTATCCGCTGATGGTGGCTGTGCAGATGATCTCCGCCCGGATCGGCCGCGTCACCGGCCATGGGATCGCCGGGGTCCTGCGCCTCCACGCCCCACCCTGGCTGCTGCAGGGCACGGTGGTCCTGCTGCTTCTCGCCAACACGTTCAATCTCGGCGCCGATCTCAGCGGCATGGGCGACGCCGCGGCTTTGCTCCTGCCCGAATTGCCGCGTTGGACCGCCGTGCTCTTCTTCGGCACGCTCTGCCTCAGCATGCAGCTTGTCCTCGTATACACGCGATATGTCGCCGTTCTGAAATGGCTGACGGCAGCGTTGCTCTTCTACTTCGGCGCGCTCGCCGTCACCAGGATCGACTGGGTGCAATTCGGCCTGGATACGCTCTGGCCGAAAATCGGCGGAGGGCACGACGTCTGGACGACGCTGGTTGCCCTGCTCGGCACGACGATTAGCCCCTATCTCTTTTTCTGGCAGTCGGCCGAGGAGGTCGAAGACCTTCACGCCCACCCCCGCCGCCACGATCTTCTCGGCTCGCCTGAGCAGGCCGATCGCGCCCTGCATCGCATCGAACTCGACACGATCGCTGGCATGGCCTTTTCCAACGGCGTCGCGCTCGCCGTCCTCGGCACGGCTGCGGGCGCCTTTCACGCCAACGGAATGCTGGATATTGGGACCTCGGCTCAGGCGGCGGACGCGCTGCGGCCCATTGCAGGGCGTTTCGCCAGCCTTGTATTCACGTTAGGCGTCATCGGCGTCGGACTGCTCGCCGTGCCTGTTCTCGCAGGCTCGGCCGCCTATGCGATCGGCGAGGCGCGGCAGTGGCCCGTCGGGTTCAGCCGCGAGGTGCAAGAGGCGCGTGCTTTCTATCTCGTCGTGGTTCTCGCCACGTTAGTGGGAATGGCGATCAGCCTGACGCCGTCGATCGACCCGCTGCGGGCCTTATTCTGGAGCGCCGTGGTCAACGGGGTGGTGGCTGTTCCGGTCATGGTGGCAATGATGCGGGTCGCTTGCCGCACCGATGTCATGGGCCCTTTCGCTGTAAGCGGCCTGTTGAGAATTCTTGGCTGGATGGCGACGAGCGTCATGGCGTTAACAACCTGCGCGATGTTCGCGACGACCATTTGGACAGGCTGACGTGTCCAAACTCTCCAATCGGCAGCCCGATTGAGGCAAACAGCCACGATGATCAAACGTGCCGAAGAAGCTCAGTCATGTCCTGAGCTCGTCTTTGAAATGAATACAAAATTCAATGTCTTAGTGATTTTGGACGTGTTAAAAAACGATCGATTTATCGCAGCCTGCATAGGAGTAGATTGGGCAATTCACCTTCAGCTAGGCTTTTGCACGGCGCCGCACCGCACGCGATCTTGTGCACCAATCGGCCAATCTGGCATATTTGTCATGAGCCGGAACGAAGAGTCCGAGGTGCAGCGAGGTTACGGCGATGGCGGCGGCAAAAGGCAAGATCGTAGAGGGCGGGCGTGTAATCCTTCCTGCCGCCTTTCGCAAATCGATGGGTCTGGCGAAAGGCGATACCGTCCTGATCGAACTGCATGGCGAGGAGCTTCGCATCCGACCCGCACGATCCGCCCTTCGTCGTTTGCAGGACAAGTTGCGGGACTATGCCCCGGAGAATGGATCGGTGGCGGACGAGCTGATCGCCGATCGTCGGCAGGAAGCGGCTGGCGAGTAAGGCATGGCCTGCGTTCTCGATGCCTCCGCCGTCCTGTGTCTGTTGTTTTCCGAGAAGGGGGCCGACAAGGTCGAAGCCCGTCTTGGTGATGCCAACATCTCAGTCGTCAACTACACCGAGGTTCTGTCCAAGCTTGTCGATCGCGGTCTTGATGCAGAAGAAGCGATCCGGGACCTGTCCGATCTCGACATCACCGTCCTGCCGGTCGGCCAAGAGGTCGCGGAAGAGGCGGCCCGGTTGCGCGGCTTGTCGAGGGAGGCCGGTCTGTCGCTCGGCGATCGCTTCTGCCTCGCGCTCGCTCGCAGCCTTGGCGTTCCGGCCGTGACCACGGACCGGGCTTGGAAGGACATTGCTAAGCCCGCTGGGGTAAAAGTCGAGCTCGTCCGTTGACCGGACGCGGCGAAGCGATGACGACATGACGAGACGCAAGACGCCAGGGGCCAACGAGCGGTCCGTGCAGATCGATTTGTTCGGAAGCACTGTAGCCCCGTCCCTGCCCTTCACAGAGCCTCATCGGCCTGTCCCCATGCGTCGTGTTCCGGCCGCCAAGACGACGGCGTCCCCTGTACCGAAGCCCGAGGGCGAGGCGATGATGGTCGAGCGTCTGGAGCGCACCGGACGCTACCGCGTGTTGCGCAAGCTCGCGCCGCGCGAGGTTCTCTCGCATCTCCGTCCACCAGCCGATCGCACGCCGGGCGGCTGGCCACGCCTTGGCATCGTCCTCGACACGGAAACGACCGGCCTCGACCACGCCGCGCACGAGGTCATCGAGCTTGGCATGGTCGCCTTCACCTATGACGAGAGCGGCGTGCGCGACGTCGTCGGGGTCTTCTCCCAGCTGCAGCAGCCGACGGGCCCGATCACGCCCGACATCACCCGGATCACCGGCATCACGGACGAGATGGTCGCCGGACGGCGCATCGACCTCGAGGCGGTTCGTCGCTTCGTCGAGCCCGCCGATCTCGTGATTGCCCACAACGCTCGCTTCGATCGGCCCTTCTGCGAAAAGCTCTGCCCTGGCTTCGAGGCCAAGCCCTGGGCCTGCTCGGTGTCGGAGGTGGACTGGACGGCGCTCGGCTTCGAGGGCACCAAGCTCGGCTATCTCGTCGGTCAGTGCGGCTATTTCCACAACGGGCACCGGGCTGTGGACGATTGCCATGCGCTCCTCGAAGTGCTCGCCCAGCCCTCGCGGACGCAAGCCGAGCCCGCCTTTCGCCAGCTTCTGGCTTCGGCTGCGGCCCCGCGCCTTCGCGTCCACGCGCTCGGCTCGCCCTTCCACACAAAGGACATTCTGAAAGCGCGGGGGTATCGCTGGAGCGACGGGTCGGGGCGCCAGCCGAAATGCTGGTGGCGCGAAATCTCCGAGGACGCGATGAACGAGGAGGCGCGGTTCCTGGAAACCGAGGTCTATGCCGGCGGCATGAACGCCCATGTCGAGCGCCTTACGGCTTGCGCGAGGTTCAAGGCGTAAGGTTGGCGAATGAGGGGGCAATGCCGGGAGCGGCGAGCGCGCGCAGCGATCGCCAGCCTTGCGGACGGATCGGTTGATTGCTCGACCTGTCCGTTGACCGGAATCGCGCCGTTCGTTCAGGCAACACTCGGATCCAACACGATGAGGATCGGGCACCCGCGACGGCACCGTGGTGGCGAAGCAGCTGTTTCAGCTCTCGGCCCAGCTGCCGAGCGTCCCGAAGTGGATCGTGGCCGACCGCGGCTAACCGGAACCATCACTTGCGTCTCAGCGATTAGAACCATCAGGTCTTAGCCTGCTGCCTCTTGCTGGTAGGATACAGCGTAAAGTTCCATTGCATCGTCTAGGCGTCTGAACTCTGTGATGTCAGCGCGCAACTGAGAGGCCGACTCATTAATCCAGTAGACGACGCCACCGCGTCCAACTGTATCAATTGTCTTGGATACACGGTCTCCAACTTTCAATCGCCGATACATCGAATGATAGGATGTTAGTTTTTGAATCTGCGCGAGGCCTTGTGTTGACGTGACCTCTCCAGGTCCGGTGAAAATGAAAAAAGATTTGGCGAACGCCTTATGATCGCATTCTGCTCGCTCAATCCATGTGGCTTGAAATTCATCCGGTTTTAGTAAGAGGTCGGCTAGAGCGGATGCCTGCGTCCCGTGAAGTCCTGCCGCTAGATAGGGCTCGCGCTCCATGGTTGGTCCGTTCAAGCGTGCCCCCGTCTCGATCAAAGTGGGACCCTGTGATGACGACCGAACTTCGGTAACAGAGGGACCATTCGCGATCCCAAGAGCGTCGATAACGGAAAGCGTATAGCCCACCAACTTTGCGATTTCAGGATCCCTTGGGTTCACCAAGAACCAGTCCTCCATCGCATTTGAAAAGCCAGCGACAGGCCGAAGGGTCATGCGCCAGACGTCGGTTACGGTATGCCGGCTATTCGAGCTGACAACGTTCACGAAATACTGGTCGCCATCGATAAAGGTCTGAACTAGAGCGGATGCGTTCTGAAGCCCCAAGAGGTTTTCGCCGCTGATAGCCCGCTCCGTCGCAGCCTTCACTTGTTCTATGTCATAACAGACCACAACGCCATCGGAGCCGGCACTTTCCGTAGGCTTGACCACTAAGGGCCATGAATTTTGCGAGTGCGCCCAAGCTACAGCCTCTTCGGCCGAATGAGCAATTGACTGCCGTGAGCCGGAAAGTCCCGCGGCTTCTACGGCTTGAGCCATAGCGAACTTATTGCGGCGCGCCTTTGCAAGATCGGGTCGGTTAGTGGGGAGGCCCATATGCGCGGCTAGAGCCTCTGCATACTCCACGCCTGGCTCAGAGCCAGCCACGATAGCGTAAGGCTCCAATTCGGCAAGAGCTGTAGCGGCTTGCGCCAATGTGCCTAGAAAGCCGAGATTACATCGGTACGGTGACGCATCGAAGGACGCTGCCAAACGGTCTGAGGGAGTGGCGACGCTCTGAATATGATAGCAGTCGCCCCCCCGCAGATTGAGTTCGCTGACAAGCTCCCGGGCGGTCGAATATCCATCCACTATGACGATCGTGTTTCGGGCCATGGTCATGCAGCCTTTCTAGAAGTGCTCGCGGATCGGTGAACATTTTGGAGATCACCTATGATCGCCTCAGCCTGCTTCACAGATGCGCGCACATAATTCGTCACCAGGAGACTCCCACTGATAGGAGCTCCCATACCGTAGATCCGGTGTTTAGGAACCTCGGTCGTAAGGCGCATCGAATGTGGGTCTGCTGCTATGCCGCCGTGAACGTTCGAGCGGCAATCGAGGGCTGCCAAGTGTCGCCACAGGGGGCTACGTCGGTACGATGTGGCATCCAGTCCCGTGCAGTTCACCACTGCATCGAATGTCCCGAAAGTGTGCTCGAGGTTTCTGCCTGTGTTCGCCTCCCGGATCGGTACAATCGAAAGACGCCCCACCTTCATTGCCTCTGCAATTTTGCAGGCATTCTGAAGGGGGAAGGACGAGACGTATCGTCCGATAAAGCCGGACGCTATGTCCTTCAATCTGAACTGTTCCTCCACGGTCAGGCGATTCCAAACCTCGTTTGTCTCCTCGATCAGGTGCGCAATGGCATGCTGCCACCGGTTCTGTCCGGAGCGGCACAGAGTGATTTCGTGCTGAAGGCGACCCAACGGGGTTTGTAGATCGCATGGCTGCCGGACTGACGTTCGTCTGCTCTGCAACTCCTTTAGGGCGAGGTGAGCTAACCGGCGAACCCGGTCACCTTGGGTCACCCGCTCCCAATGATCGACCTTATAGAACTGAGCTTCGTAGCGGAGCAGCTCACTTCGAACCGAAGGCAACATGCCGCTTTTGGAAGCCATCGTGACCCGCATATCGGGCCGGTGCTTCAGGATAAGGACTGCAGCGTCGATAGCCGAAAGCTTGGAACCCAGGATCAAAACCGAGCCGCCAGCTCGCATGTCCTGCAAAAACCTCTGATCGGCGTAGGGGTTCTGAACGATGTGTGTCGTTTCGTTGAAGGTGAGATGAGTGGGTTTGGCTTGGGCTCCTGTCGCAACGACCAGCGCCTGAACGTCCTCGTGGCGATCGTTGGCCCATAGGCGTAGATCTCCATCACCGAGGGCTTCTACCCCATTCACAGAGCCTCGAATGAAGGTGATCTTCTTTCCCTGCCAACGTAGGCGGTCACATGCTTGCGAGAGCCTTTCTGACAGGTATCTACGATATAATCCGCGCGGTATGAACGAGGCCGATTGAGCCAACGCCGGCGCTACCAAGCCCAGCCATTCGATCAGATCGGTCTCGTTCCCCGGAACGATAGACGTTATTCCTGCACTCGTGTTCGTGATGATCGCATCGTCATCCGCCTTCAAAAAATCGGATGAAAGCGGGTCTCCTTTTTCGAGGACGACCACATCTGAAGTTTCGGTGCGCTCATAGGACAAGCCTACAATCAGGGCCACCGCGCTTGGCCCACACCCGACAATTCCTAGACGCATAGCTCAACCCCTGATCGTGCGCGCGGCCGTGTGTTAGCAAGAATGGGAGTTGTCGACTTTACGATTTGCGACATGCAATATGAGCAATGCGACAGCTTATCTGCCCTGCTTTCCATGCCGCTGTCGCTAGCCAAAGCGAAACCCTTTCAACGCACCCTGAACCATGCGAAAGGCGCCAAAGGCGCAAGACCCCTTTAGGTGGCTACTCAATGACCATACCTTCCTCCGTCAGCTCCGGTCGGGTGATGATAATCCTCGCTGTATTTCTACAAGCGGTTGGAAAGGTCGCGTTCGGAACTTGGCTTACATCCGTTCCTTCTAATCTGTTTGTCTTCTTCAGCTTCGCCCTAACAGCGGCCTTCTTCCTAGCTCTTTCACGAAAAGGCGTTGGAGCACCGGCCTTGGGGGCGCTTGTTCTTCTCAATGCCAGCACAGCGCTGACTTTCATATGCTTCTTCTTCGCTCTTAAGTTGATCGAGCCAGCAATCGTCGGGGCGGTCGAGATCGGTATCGGCCCGCTTGTCGTTGTGCTCATAACTTTGCTGACCACGGGAGAGCGACCGTCATGGCTGCGCGTCGTCGTGTGTCTCGGTATTCTTGCTGGGTGTGCAGTTCTGGCCGTTGCCGCGCTGCGGGGATCGGGCTTTGCCTCTTTTGGACCATCGGCTTGGCTAGGCTTGGGAGCAAGTGTTGCCGCAGGTATAGGTGCTGTCCTTATTACCATGTCATCGCGAGCGCTGCTGCAACGAGGTTGGAAGTTTGGAGCAGTCCTTGCACATCGATTTTACCTAATTCTACCTCTGTCGCTCGCCCTTTCGCTAAACTCTGACTGGTCATCGATCCCGTGGTCTGGCAGTTTAACTGCTGCCCTTCTCCTCGTCGCAGTCGTGAGCGTCCTGGCGCCGCTCTATCTTCTGCAGATGGGAATAGGCCGTTGTGATCCCTATACAGTCATGGTTACGATGGCTGCTCTTCCCGTACTGACATTTGCATTAGAGGGCTTCTCGCCAGCGTATGCATGGTCGTGGCCGACAGCGACTGGTGTTGCTGTTGTGTTCGGTTTCTTGCTTGTCGATGTCGCGGCGAAGAAGACCTAACGAACACGAAGCGGGCTGTAACCTGCGGGCAGTCCGTCTCGCTTTTACAGGAGGGGTACCCCCTTAGGGTCAGGACCCATTGATTTGAGGCGCGCCGTCTGATTCAGGCTCCGTACGGGGGGACTGGATATGAGCGATCTATACTGGCTGACGGTCGAGCAGATGGAGCGTCTTCGCCCGTTCTTTCCCAAGAGCCATGGCAGGCCACGGGTCGATGACCAGCGGGTTT
>NZ_BBWM01000077.1:0-3247 GCF_001463805.1 Aureimonas sp. D3
CGAAGGGCATCAAGCCCTGCATTCCAGGGCGCAAGTCGCGCAACGCGCCGGTGCGCCACGACAAGCGTCGCTACGTCAGACGCAACCGCATCGAGATCATGTTCGGGCGGCTAAAGGACTGGCGGCGGGTTGCGACCCGCTACGATCGGTGCCCGACCGTCTTCTTCTCCGCCATCCCGCTCGCCGCCACCGTCCTCTTCTGGCTCTGAGCTATGAGGCCTGACCCTAGGGCAGAATGCGAATGAGCGTGCTCCATGGAGAGCTGCCGCATCCACCTTGAGCGGGATGAGACGGGTCTGCGGGGGGAGCCTGCACCGCGGCACCTTCGGTGGATGCCTCATAAACGGTTTGACAGTACCACAACCGGTTCTCCGCTCTAACCCATTCGAAGCGGCTGAATTTTCCCGGATTGTAGCTGTTGGCCGGGTGGTTGTAGGCGACCAGGTGCCGGGCGTTGTCACCAACGGAGCAAACCTCGAACACCAAATCTCCTGAAATCCAAAAGCGGTTCGAGACTGCCTGCAACCCGCCGAAATTATCGACGTAGCTGCCAACGATCTCTGGAGCGTTTTGAGGTGCCTGGGCGCACCCTGCTGCCTCTGCACGCTCCGAAGATGCGATCGCTAGAATTGCTAGTCCGAATGTGGTGGCGCGCATAAGCTTCCTCCGCCGATCGATCCTGTGCCAGCTACGGTAACGCGCCTCCAACCACTCGGCTAGAGCCTGCGATCTGCACCGGGAACATCTGAAACGGTCGAGCTGTCTTTGCCCGATCCCATGCTAGAGTTTCGCCAAATGCTCAGCCAGCTACACATCAGGGCGATCATGATTGCGAACACTCCTGTCTGCGACGCAGCGGTTACGACAGATCTCGGTGAGGCCTTTGCGCGGCATGTTTCGACATACCGAGGCAAACCGGAATTTGCGCTGGGCTATCCCGAAACGAAATGGCTCAACGTGATGCGCATTCGCGCGGACAATGCGCAAGATGCGGCGCTCGGCCAGATGACCGATGAAATGCTGAATCTTCTTTCGGATCCAGTCTCGGCAGGTGATCGGTTCAAGCCGCGCTTCTTGGAGCTCTATGGTCAAGCGCGCCGGCATGCGTATCCGCTGGCTTGCGCGCTCTTGGACGAGATCCATGCGATCAACGATATCACCCGCGACTACACCCTGGGCTGCTTCGACTTCGGGATGATCCGACGGATGGAGGACGAGGCGCTCAGCAGCAAATCGATGCGCACCTTTGTCGATGATATGCTGAAGAAGCTTGGAGCGATGACGAACCGCCCCCGGCACGACGTCTTTCGGCAAGTGTTCGACGTCTATTCCGAGGCTCTCGTTTATCGACTTCTGCTCGAGCGCGGGGCGGGGCATCTCTCGATCGAGAAAATCCCTGAGAGCAAAGAGCCAGGCCCCGATTTCAAATGCGAGTTGCGAACCGAGCGAAACGGAGAGCCGAAGAGTCTCGAGTTTTACATCGAGGTCAAGGCCCTGGATATCGTCGCCGCTCCGCAGCGTCTCCCCGAGATGCTGGACGAAGGCATGGACGTCCAGATCGAACTCGAACGGCAGCTTCGCGAAGGAAAGAACATCGCGATCGCGTCCGGTGAGATTGCGCCCTATCGACCGTTCGGAACCAACAGCGATTATGATCCCTGGTCAGTCCGGAAAGTGATCGAGACGTTGGCCGAAAAGGCCGCTCAGAATTTCAAGCCGAAGCAGTTTCAGCGCGGCCCGACCTTCGCCCTGGCAAACCTGCTGCGGCTTCCGCTTCCAGGGCAGGGTGCGAGTTCTCTCGCACCATTCTTCTACGACAAGTTGGCTGGAGGTGCCTGCGTCAGTGGGGTGCTGTGGCATATGGCGTTCGGTGAAGTCGGCGCACCAGTCCATCGCTGGCCTTCGTTTGAGGGGGCAGGCACGGCCGATGGCAATCTCAAGCAAGCCGGCCTCCTGGTGGATCCGGCGGTCCATCTGGACACGCCCGGGCTCATAGCTCTGCATTACGACAAGGGCGCCTACAGGTTCGACGGCCTCTACGACGCGCGTTGGACAGATAGCGGCTCGGGCTGGAGCAATATCGAAGTTGAAACCGTCCTCCATGCGCTTTGTGGAGACTATAACGATCGCGGCAACGAGCGAGCTGCTGAATATGCCTACTACGTCGACCGTGAGGGCCGCCCGTAAGGCGGTTACCAGACTGTCTCTGCGGACGAATTCACAAGTCGCCTTCGTGCACCTGCTGAAAGGATGGCGATTATCGTCCTTGCCGCAGTCGCTCGACGCCGATCACGCAGGCCAAAGCAGCTTCAAGCCGACTATCTCGTCAGGACGTGACCATCCTCGTCGGTTGAAGCTTCCGACGTTTTGCCCGCGCTTCAGGGCTTGATTAAGGCTACGGGCGAGGAGCATGCGGTAGTTAGCCCGACGTGACCGTCCTTCTCAGACCAAACTCGGCAATGCGCCTGGGTTGTGCTATGGCAAGAGTCCTACTCTCCTTTCCGTGCAACACCTCCTAATCTCACCGGGACCGCAGATGGACGGGCATAATTTTGAGCGCCTAAAGGCTCATATTCTACCGCGATCGGTTGCCCAGGAATTCAATGCTGCTCGCTCCGAATGGGACCTCCAGTTCGTAGAGATCAGCGACGAACCCGACCATTGTCCCTGTGGACAGCAGATCCTTGAGCACTGCTACATCCGCAATCGTCTGACTCACCGTGAGACCTATGTCGGCAACGTCTGTATCAACCGGTTCCTGGGGATCGATACCGGCAACCTGTTCGATGGCTTGAAGCGGATCAGAGATGATCCATCCGCGAACGCAAACGAAGCGGTGATCGAGTATGCTCGGAAAAACGGCTTCCTCTATGAACGGGAATATACGTTCCTCCATAGTACAAAGCTCAAGCGTAAGCTGAGCAGTGCTCAGTCGTCATGGAAGGTTAAAATCAACCGCCGGATCATTGAGCGCACCGTGGTTCACCGTCGAACAGATAGGGCACCGACGTAGGCGGATCACATTTTTTCCAAGCGGTAAAACCGTCTCAAAGGGTCGATGCCGCGCGTGTAGGAGTAGGCAGGTCAGTGCGAGAGCTTCATCTCGCAATTGGTGACCGCGCAGAACGAGCAGTGGGAAACAGATGGTCGGTCGTGGGTCTGAATGGCGTCGTTGGGAACCTCACATCCACGCACCTGACACCATTCTCAACAATCAGTTTGGCGGAAGTTCGCCTTGGGACACCTT
>NZ_BBWM01000078.1:0-26988 GCF_001463805.1 Aureimonas sp. D3
CTGTCGTTCCCGCCGCGCCCAGTTCGATCGCGCGCGAGCACTTCGCCGCCGAATTCACCTTCGAGACGGACTGCTGGGATGTCCATGACACGCTCTCGCGCGGGGCCGACTTCGTGCTTCTCGACGTACGAAGCCCCGCCCTCTTTGCTGCGGGCTATATCCCCGGCGCGATCAACCTGCCCCATGGCAAGATCGTCCGCTCCAAGCTGGAACATTGGCCGGCGGAGACGCTCTTCGTCACCTACTGCGCCGGCCCCCATTGCAACGGGGCGGCGCGCGGTGCCCTTCGACTCGCCGAACTCGGCCGCCCGGTGAAGATCATGGCTGGCGGGATCACGGGATGGCTCGACGAAGGGTTCGAGCTGACAAAGGACATGGCGGAGTGATTAGCGCCATCCACTCGCCCACGCAGGAGGATGTGCCTCGCCTCAACGACCTGATCCGGGCGCATGCCGCGTTCGAACGCGGCACGGCGACACTGACGCGGGATGAGCTCGAAGTCCTCGTCCTTGGCTCGTGTCAGCCGATCCGCTTCCTCGTCGCCGAGCGTGAGGGCGATCTTGCGGGCTACGCGGCCGTTACCTTCGACTGGTCCGTCTGGCGTGCGCGGCGCTACGCGCATCTCGAATGTCTCTTCGTAGCCGAAGCCCATCGTGGACAGGGCCTCGGCGCGCGTCTCCTCGCCAGCGCGCAGGCTGTCGCCCTAGCAGAGGGCGCCGATCGGATGGAATGGCAGACGCCTGCGTGGAATGTGGATGCGAGTCGCTTCTACAGCCGGGAGGGAGCTGAGACTGAAGCAAAGACGCGTTTCACCCTGCATCTGTAGCGTATGCATCCCTATCAAACGGGCTTTACCCATCGTGCCTCAGCAATGGGCAGCTTTCCCCGAATTCCAACCGACAGCGGACAGTCGGCAAACCACGCCGTCCGGTCTTTGGTGGCCGCGGATGTGGACAGGAGAAAGCGGTCCATCCGCTTTCGACCCATCAAAGTCATTCGAGCCTCAGTACAAAGCGCTCCATAACGGACATCCACTCGCCCGTTCCCTCAAACTGTGACGGCTTTAGCAGTAGTTGCTCACAGCCTCTCCCGAGCGAGCTCGACGAGCCAATCGCACACGGCCTGCACGAGCTGCGTCATTCCAAGTTCAGGATGACGAAGCAGCCAGACCTCGCGATGCAGCACCGCAGGCCCCTGCTGCACGATGGTCGGCAACGCCGTCGCCATGAGTTCGGGCAACACGGCACGCCCCAATCCCGATGCCACGGCTTGGGCTATGGCGACCGGATCGTTGACGCGCAGAGCTGGGGCCGTACCGCTCAATTCTCTTTCGACCCATTGCGCTTCCGGCGCTTGCGAAAAGCGATGCGGATAAGCGATCCACCGCTGTGGCATCGGCTGGTCGGCCGGTCCGAACAGTCCGTAGGCCATCCGTCCGATCTTGCGCGCGAGCACGGTATCGTTCGCCTCCAGGCGCGGTCCGAGGCGCACGGCGATGTCGGCCTCCCAACGCTCGACGCGGACGTTGGCCGGCTCGACATCAAGTTCGATCGACAGACCAGGGTGGCGTTGCGCGAGGCTAGGAAGGCTTGGTGCCAAGACGTATCGAGCCAGCGTTGGCGGTGCGCTGATGCGCACCGTGCCCTCCGGGGCAACCCGCAGCCTATGCGCATCCATTCGGAAGCCGAGTTCGGCCTCTTCCATCCGTTCCGCGTAAGCGAGCAAATGCCTCGCCTGTTCCGTAACTTCGAGCCGTCCCCGGGCTCGCACGAACAGGGACACGTTCAAGGCGGCCTCCAGCGACTTCAGGCGTCTGCCGACGGTGGTAGCGTCCACCTTCTCTTCACGCGCCAGATCGTTGACGGAGCAGGCACGGCTGGCCGCCAGAAGGAAGCGCAGATCATCCCAGTCGATCGGTCCCATCGCCCTTACCTGCATCCTTGCAGCGAAAGCCTGCGCAATACGGCATCCATGCCGCCGCCGTCGAGCGATATAGGTGATGTCTTTTCTATGAGAGGACATCCCTTGGAGCATTCAGGAACCCTGCTGGCCCTGGCGAACTTCGCCTTCGTCACCTCAATCACGCCGGGGCCGAACAACTTCATGGTCATGGCGTCCGGCGCCGCTTTCGGCTGGTGGGGGACGCTGCGGCACATGCTGGGAATAGCGCTCGGCTTCTCCCTCATGATGGGAGCCGTCGTTCTCGGCTTCGGTGCGGTCCTAGAACGGTTTCCCCACGTCCTCGTAACATTGCGGGTCGGGGGCGCGATCTGGCTCATGTGGCTTGCATGGCAACTCGCCGGGGCAGCACTCAAGCCAGCCTCCGTTCCGTCGACCTCGGAACCGGAACCGGAAGCGGCACGTCCCCTCACGCTCTTCGAAGCTGCCATGTTCCAATGGGTTAACCCGAAAGCCTGGACGATGGCGGTCGCGGCGAGCGCTGCCTATTCCGGCGTGTCCGCGGACCTGGTGACGCGCGCGCTCGTCATGATCGTGACCTTTGCCGTCGCGGCCATGGTCTGCAACAGCGCTTGGGTGCTGGCGGGAAAGGCTCTTCAGCGTCTGATGACGGGCGGCGACAGCGCGCGCATCGTGAACCTCGTCATGGCGGCCCTCGTCGTGGTGAGTGCAGTGCTGATCGTGATGGGTTAGCTCCGATGCCTCCCGCCACCCCAGTGCGTCGCCCAACGAAGCCGGAGACGGGCCTCGCGCGTGCCGACGAGCAAAAGGCGACGCATAGAAGGTTCGCATGACGGGCAAACCTGTGCTTACGCGCCATGTCGCAGCCGGCTGCTGGGTTCTGATGGGTGCCTTCGCGTTCTCCGTGATGAACGCTCTGGCCAAGCAGATCGCTATAACCCGCGGCGTGGGTATTCCCGCACTGGAGATCACCTTCGCCCGCTACGCTATCGCCGCGTTGCTCGTGCTTCCGATCATGGTCGTGCAGCCGACCCGCCTGCGTGTGGAGGCACCGGCTCGCTACGTCTGGCGGACGATCGCGGGCTTTGGCGGCATCGCCCTCATGTTCGAAGCGGTTCGCAGTATCCCGCTGGCGTCCGCAACGGCCATCGGATTCACGAGCCCGATTTTTGCGATGGTCTTTGCGACAGTCGCGCTCGAAGAGCGGATCGTACGTCGCCGGTGGCTGGCGGCGCTCACAGGCCTTTGCGGAGCCCTCGTCATCGCGACGCCGGACTTCTCGATGGTCAGCTTCGGGGCGGTGCTGGCGCTCGCCGCTGCGGCCTTCATGGGCGCCGAGGTCGTGGCGGTGAAGTGGCTGAGCCGGACACGGGACGGAAAGGTGACGATCCTCTTCTTCAGCAATCTGGCGGGTGCTTTGCTGGCAGGCGCCCTGGGGGCTCCGTCCATGGTGTGGCCGACGTCAAATGTAGCTTGGCTCCTATTAGGGGTCGGCGCGGTCGCCCTCATCGGTCAGGCCTGCATAATCCAGGCGGCTCGGTTGGCCGAGGCCAGTTTCCTCGCCCCATTCTTCTACGTGTCGCTGATCTATGCAGCAGTGATTGGCTATGCCGCCTTTGGCGAGTCACCGTCCATGCAGTCGAGCTTCGGGTGTGCGATCATCGTAATCAGCGCCGCTATAATGCTGGCGTCGCGATCGAAACCAACATCGACAGTTGGTCTGATGGCCAGGTCGGAGTCGCCCGACCGGTAAACATTTTTCAGTTGGAGAAAGCAAAGCCGACACGCCCGAAAGAGGACCAGCCGCTTTCGACCCACTACTGACCTCGCTGCACGGATCTTATGGCGCCGATAGCGGACATCGGTGGCGTTGAATGTGCTAGCGTCGGCTCCATGCCGAGCGCCCCCAAGAATGTCATTCGTCTTCTTCCGAGCGCCGCGTCGGACATCGAGCCCATGTTCGCACGGACGACGCGGACGTTCGGGCGGCATTTCCACGACCAATTCGGAGTCGGCGTCGTTCTGTCCGGTGCGCAGCGCTCCGCGAGTGGACGCGGACCGGTGGAAGCCGTGCGGGGCGACGTCATCACGGTTAATCCCGGCGAAGTCCACGATGGAGCCCCCATCGGCGGTCAAGTCCGCACCTGGGCGATGCTTTACATCGATCCAGAGCGCATCGGCGAGATCGCCATCGATCTGAGCGAAGGACGCAGCGCGGACCTCGAACTTGCGCACCCCGTCCGAACCGATCCAGCAGCCGCTTCTCTGTTTCGCAAGACGTTTCGATGCCTCGTCCGAGGGCAGGAGCAGGAGGCGATGACTGAGACGATCATCCTGCTTGTGAACCGCCTCGCGGTCCATGGAGCGGGGTCTCTCCAAGGAAACAGCAGTTCCATCGGTCTTCGGCTCGCCAAGCAGGCTATCGACGACGATCCGGCTGCCCCGCACAGCCTTGCATCTCTGTCATCGATCGCCGACGTCGGGCAGTTCCATCTGATACGGGGCTTCGCCGCGCAAACGGGGATGACACCCCATGCCTATGCCGTGCAGCGCCGCCTTCAGCTCGCTCGCCTTCTGCTCCGTCGCGGGCTTCCGCTCGCACACGCTTCGGCCGAAGCGGGATTTGCCGACCAAAGCCACATGACGCGATTGTTCACACGCAGCTACGGCATGACGCCGGGAGCCTACGCCCGAGCTCGAAGCTGACATCGGCGGCTTTCGACAACGAGCGCAATTTCATTCAAGACCGAACCGGCTGGTCGTTTCACATCTGGCGCACCGATCTTATCCGGACCCGCCAGAATGCTCCTACCCTTCACCCATGCTAGAGCCGTCCGAACCGCTTTCCCGTCGCTCGCGTGCGGCGTCGTCCAGATCGCCGGCATCTCGTCCGCGCCGGATGCGTCTGTCATCGCACGACCTTACATCGATCGTGCTCTTGAGCGTCTGTCGCACCATAGCGAAGGCGACTTTCCTGAGATCCAAGCGTGGCGGCGAGCTTTCTCTGCCCTGGGGCTCAAGCCGACCCAATACCGCTGCGCATCCGAAGCCCTTCTGCGACGTCTTCGCAAGGATGGCGCTCTGCCGTCCCTCCATCCGTTGGTCGATCTCTGCAACGCCGTCTCGGTGGCCTTCGCCATTCCGGTCGCGGTGTTCGACATCGAGAAGGTCGAGGGCGGGTTGATCGTTCGCCCCGCGCGAGGTGACGAGCGCTACGACACCTTCTCTGGGACGATCGAAACACCTGAGCCAGGAGAGATCATCTTCGCCGACGACGCAGGGCGAGCCCATGCGCGACGATGGACCAACCGTCAGAGCGCGATCTCGGCCGTCGGGCCAGCCACAACAAACGCCCTCATCGTCGCGGAAGCTCTCCATTCCGATGCTCAAGCGGATGTGACACGCTTGGTTTCCGCCCTCTGTGAAGCCGTCCAGTCCGTTTGGCCGACGGCATCGGTCGAGGACCAGGACGCGGCATGAGCTGGGAGTTCCTTCTGACGACGTTCATCGTGGTGGCATCTCCCGGCACCGGAGCGATCTACACGCTCGCAGCGGGTCTGTCAGGCGGGGCCAAGGCGAGCCTCGTTGCGGCCTGCGGCTGCACCCTCGGGATCGTCCCCCACATGATCGCCGCCATCAGCGGCATGGCGGCTCTGTTCCATGCGAGCGATATGGCCTTCCAGGCGCTCAAGTTCGCCGGCGTCGCCTACCTCCTCTTCATGGCATGGTCGATGCTGCGAGCCAAAGGAGCGTTGGGTATCGATCAAGATAGGGCCATGCTGGATGCAAGGCAGGTGATCGGGAAAGCCATCCTCATCAACCTACTGAACCCCAAACTCTCGATCTTCTTCCTTGCCTTCCTGCCGCAGTTTGTCAGAGCCGACGACCCAACACCGATCACCCGGATGCTGCTGCTAGGTCTGGTGTTCATGGCGGCGACGTTCGTGGTGTTCGCCGCCTATGGTTTCTTCGCATCGACCCTGCGTCGATACGTTCTCGCGAGCCTTAAGGTCCAACGCTGGATGCAACGCGGCTTCGCTATGGCATTCGGCCTCCTGGCGCTCCAACTCGCTGTGACCAGTCGGTAATGGCCGCTTTTCCTAATCTTCGGCCCAAAAGCCGACTGGAAGCTCTCCACCCCGTCCGGTCTATGGCGGCAGAGAAGCATACGCTCGAAAGCGGTCCATCCGCTTTCGACCCGAGTCGGTCGCTTGGAGGAATGTTGCATCCATCCCGAAAGCGGACGATCGACATATCGGTCGCCTCGTCATCGCCGGTCACGTGGTGGTGATCGCCGAAGCCTGTGCCGACGCTCCCTCGTATCTTCTGTGTTTGGAAACCGAACACGGGAGTCGGATATGAAGAAGAGCGCGATCTTCATCGTCGGAACGCTGAGCCTCGCGGCGTCGTCCGCCTTTGCCCAGCAGGCCATGCAGGGTGTGAAGGCCATCGATCAGGATGTCTCGAACGGCATTGTCAGCGCTGACACCGTCATGGCCGCGAAGAACGGCTGGCTCGTCATTCACCGCACGGACGCCGCGATGAAGCCGGGTCCGGTTGTCGGGCATGCCCCGATCCGGGCCGGCACCACGAACGACGTCGCGGCGATCCTGACGGAGGACGTGAAGCCCGGCGACATGCTGATGCTGATGGTTCACGCCGAGGACGGCGGCATGAAGAAGGGCGTGTTCGAGTACACGCTGGGTGCCAAGGAGGATGGCCCGGTCCGCGTCGATGACAAGCTCGTCATGACGATGATCAAGGCTCAGTAGCTCGTAGGGGCCCGCCTGCCGGAGGCGGCGGGCTCCTCCACGAGCGGCGTTATCCTTTTGTCCGCTGCGCACCTTCTCTCGAACTGCGTCGACCGCAGGACACCCCAGGGGCCTTTCAGATTCGCCCGAGGCCTGCTTCCTGAACCCCACGGTAACGAGCGTGCCGAAACGCCTCAGTTCTGGATCTGCGCCGCGATCTCGTTCAGCGCCTTGATAATGCCGCGTGGCGGATAGGGCTTGGCGAAGAACAGTCCGTTCTCCGGCATGTCCGTCGCCTCAACCTTCAGGCGGCCGGACGTGACGATGATCGCGACCGGCGGCCAGCGGTCACGCACGGCCCGGGCGAGCTTCAGCCCGTCCATCGTGCCGGGCATCTCGACGTCGGTGAAGAGGACGCGGATGTCGGAATGGCGCTCCAGAAGGCGGATGGCCTGATCGGCGTTCTTCGCCTCGTAGGTCGTGAAGCCCGCCTCCTCGCACAGGTCCACGGCCTCGGCGCGCACGAGCGCGTCGTCTTCCACGATCAGGACGGCGTAACGGGCGGGATCGAAGGACTGGGCCATGGTGTCTGGTTCAAGCGTTCGATGTGACCACGGGCTGCTCCAGCGCCCCCGTCAGGGTGAAACGGATACCGGCAGGGTCGAAGTCGATGTGTCCCTCGCCGTCGAAGTAGCTGGCAACGATGCGCTCGATCAGCTTCGAGCCGAACCCGCGACGTTCCGGCGGGATAACCGGCGGACCGCCGCTTTCGATCCATCGGAACTCGAACGTACCATTCGCGGCCTCCCAGGTCATGGCGACGCGACCCGTCTCGTTCGACAGCGCCCCATACTTCGCCGCGTTCGTCGCGAGCTCGTGGATGGCGAGGCTGAGACCGAGCGCCCGCTGCGCCGACAGCTCGGCATGGGGCCCGGCCATCGCGATCCGGTCGCCGGCCAGGCGATGCGGAGCGATCGCCGCGTCGATGACCTCGTGGACGTCGGCTTCGGTGAAGTTCGAGCGCGTCAGGATGTCCTGCGCCCGGGCGAGTGCCGCAAGGCGGCTCGAGATCGCCTCCCGCGCCTCGTCCATCGTCTGGGCCTGCCGAAGCGTCTGCGTCGCTATCGCCTGCACCATGGCGAGCGAGTTCTTCATGCGGTGCGCCATCTCCTGGGTCAGGACGCGCTGCGCGTCTTCCATCCTCTGGCGGGTCAGGGCCACACGAACCCGGTCTCCGACCTGCTCCACGAACTGACGCTCGCCGTCCGTCCACACGTGAAAATCGCGCGCGTGGGCGAAGACCACCGCGTAGAGGCGACCATCGAAGCTGATGGGAAGGTCCAGGAACGAGCGGGTTCGGATCGCCGCAAAGCCCGCCTCTCGACTGCTCGTACGCGGATCCGAGCCGACGTCGTCGACGGCGACAAGCTCCCCGCGTCTGAGGTCGGCGATGTAGGAACCGTAGGACGAGAAGGCATGCCGACCGACGACGCTGGGCATCCCGGGCTCGGCCCATTCGGAGTGAACGTCGATCGTATCCTCGCGCAGGTTCACGATGCCCGAGCCGACGCGGTCGACCTCGAGACCGTCGGCCAGGCAGCGCGCGGCCGCCGTGATGATCGTCTCGAGGTCCGACCGCCCGCGCAGCTCGTCCGCCAGCGTCAGGAGCGTCGCCTGCCTCCGATCGCGCTTGATGCGCTCCGTGACCTCGATGAAGAACACCGTGAAGCGGTCGCCGCCGATCGGCTGCGCGACGCCGTCGTACCAGCGGTCGATCGTGCCGACCCGGCGGGTAAAACGCGCCGCCTTGCCCGTTTCGACGACGCTGGCGAACTCGTCGACCCAGGCATCCTCGATGCCGGGAAACACCTCTCGGATGGTGCGCCCCGTCGCCGTACCCCGCGGCACGCCGACGAGGTCATGCCATGCATCGTTCACCGCCTCGTAGCGCCAGTCGACGACGCGGCCCGCCGTATCCCGGATCACCTCACCCAGGATGAACCCTTCGTGCAGCGTCTCGAAGACGTTGCGCCACTTCGCTTCGCTGCGGGCCAGCGCTCCTTCCGCCTCGCGGCGCGCCGTGGTGTCGGCGATCAGCATGGCGACCCGGCCGCCACCGACGGGGAAGAGATGCGCGTCGTACCAACGCCCAAGGGGCTTGGCCTCGCCCTCGAAGCGGATGGGCTCGCCGGTCTTGGCGACGTGCCCGTAGGCATCGTGCCAGTGCTGCTCGATGCCGGGGGCGACCTCGCTGGCATAGCGTCCGACAGCATCCGACAAGCCGGTGTGGCGCTCGAAGGCAGGATTGGCCTCGATCACGCGGTGGTCGACCGGATGCCCCGCTTCGTCGAACTTCACCTCGCTGATGCAGAACCCGGCGTCGATGTTCTCGAACAGGGCCCGAAACCGTGCTTCGCTGGTGGCGAGCGCCGCCACCATCCGGTCGCGCTCGAGACCGGCGGCCCGCCGATCCTCGATGTCGATGAGAACGCCGGGGAAGCTGATCGGCGTGCCGTCCGGCGCATGGTCGACGCGCCCGTTGGCCTCCAGCCAGTAGTAGTTCCCGTCGAGGCGTCGCACGCGGTACTGATGCGCATAGGCGCCACCGCGGGCAACCGCCTCGTTGATCGCGTCGGCGAGGCCCGCCTGGTCGTCCGGGTGCACGGTCTCGACGATCTGCGCGAGCGGGATGCCCTCGCGGCCCAAGGTCGGGTCGAGCCCGAAAGCTTTGGCGAAGGGTTCGTCGACGGTGAAGCGATCGGCCACGATGTCCCAGAACCAGGTGCCGATGATGGCACCGGCTCCCAAGGCAAGCTGGACGCGCTGGATGTTCTCCTGCGCGACGGCCTCGCTGAGGCGCAACTTCTCAGTCGCCGCGGCACGCTCAAGCTCGGCGAGGATGCGCGGCGTCGCGTCGGCCGCGACGTTCAGGAGCCCGGCGACCGTCCCGGCCTCGTCACGGACAGGCGAGTAGGAAAAGTCCCACCACGTGTCCTCGGCGTAGCCGTTGCGCGTCATGACGAGTGGCATGGCCCGGAAGGACGTCGTCTCGCCGCCGAAGACACGGCTGACCAGCGGGCCGATGTCGTCCCAGATCTCCGGCCACACGTCAGCGAACGGTTTGCCGAGCGCTGACGGATGCCGGGCTCCGAGGAACGGCGCGTAGGCATCGTTGTAGAGGAACGTGCGCTCTGGCCCCCAGGCGAGACACATCGCGTGCCCGGAGCCCATCATGATGTCGACGGTCGTGCGAAGGCTTTGTGGCCAGCCGGCCCGTCCGCCGAGCGGCGTCGCGGACCAGTCGAGACCGGCCAACCGCTCCATCATCGTCGCACTTTGGGCTGGATGATCCATGACCTCAGGTTCGAGGGGCTGTGGCATGCCTTCGCTCGCTTCCGATCCGGCTCGACCGCCGAGCGAAACCATCCTGCGCTAGCCCTAAACCGTTCGCGCTACAACAGAAAGAGACGTTGCGTCCCTCGCAAGAGGATGACTCTCTGAAAGCAGACGATTCCGAAACCATCTGGGCCTGTCGATCAACGCGGCACGGTGTCGGCTATCCAATGGGTGCTGACCGTCCCCAACGGTGAACGATCTCGGCCGCGAGGTGATGAAGGTTCGGGGCGACGACATCCGGGAACGGGACGCCCTCGGCACGCAGCGCTGCGTTTCCGGGCCGTTCGACCAGTCCGGCAAAGCACCCGGCGGCCTGAGCGCCGACGGTGTCCCAGACATGGCAGGCGACGAGGCAGAGATCGGCCGGCGACACGCCTTCACCATCCGCCACCATTCGGTAGGTCTCGGGCGCCGGCTTGAACCTGCGGACCTGATCGACGCTGTAGCTCCGGTCGAAGAACGAGGCGAGGCCCGCCTGCTCGAGCGGGCTCGGGGCCGCGGACGGGGGCGAGTTCGTCAGCGTGACGAGCCGGAACCCGGCCTGCTTGAGCGCCTCGAGCGCGGGTGCCGCGTCCGGATGCGCCGGCATGGCCCGCAGAAGGGCGCCCAACTCCTCGACGTCGCTCGCCTGGATGGAGACCTGCCGGGTCTCGGCGACCATTCGCAGGACTCCCGAGGCCAGTTCGTCGAAGCGGACGTACAGTCCGGCGAGCGTCAGCGCCTCGGACTGGAGGATCAGTTCGGCGAACCACTGCCGCATGACCGATGCGTCGCTGAAGAGCCGTGCGAACAGGGGCTCGAGCACGGTGATGTCGAGCAACGTTTCGTTGACGTCGAAGACGATGACGGAAGGGGTCTGCGGCATGTTGGGAATCCTGTTCTTGTCGCCCAAACGGGAGCCATACGGGATCGCGGTCCGTTACCCGTCCCGAAGCATTGCCATGCCGAGCCTCAACCGGAGGGCCGTGGTGATCGCGCACAGAGCGGCGTAGCCGTAGGCGATCGCCGGGAAGTAGGTCGGCACAAGGCACATGGCGACGAAGACCGCGATCGTCTCAGCGCCCTCAGCGAGCGCCCCGACGTAATAGATGCCCTTCGCCGGGAACTTAGCGGACCGCAGGCCCCGGCGCTCGGCGATGAGCGAGAAGGCGAGGAAGCTGGTTCCCGTTCCGACAAAGCTGGCGATGAGGACGGCGGCCGCCAGGGCGTTCGCGGCCGGATCCGCGAGCGCGAAGGCAAGCGGCACGAGCGTGTAGAAGGCGAAGTCGAGGACGATGTCCAGAAACGCGCCCCGGTCCGTCGGGAGCGTCGCGCGCGCGACGCTCCCGTCGAGGCCATCGACCAGTCTGTTGGCCGCGATCGCCAGAAGGCCGGCGAGGTACCAGTTGGCGCAGATGAGACCGAAGGCCACGACGCCGAGCCCGAACCCCGTCCACGACAGCGCGTCGGCCCGCACGCCTCGCTTCGCGAGCACCCGTGCCATAGGGACGAGGACGCGGTTCTGGAGCGGGATGATGCGATGGTCGAACATGGCGGCTTGCCGGTCCCGTCAAAGGGCGTTGAGCGTCCAGTCATAGGCCAGGAACGCGATCCGCGCGCCCTCCGGCAACTCTACGGGGGCGTTCGCCCGGATCCAGCCGGCCACGTTGCCCCCGTCGAAGTCCTTTCGATACCAGTCCATGACCTTGCTGACGCGAACGGCGGTGCCGTCGGCAGAGTAGCCCTTGGCGGGATTGGCGAAGGTCCTGTCCACCTGGTCGGCGAGCTGCGCATCGAGGTTCCCGGCGACGTAGGGTTCGGCGCGCAGGTCCGGACAGGAGATCGCCGCACAGTTGACGGCGAAGTGGATCCTCGGTTCGCCGAGCTTGCGGATGGTCCCGTGCTCGATGTCGTCGAGACTCATCTCCCGACCGCCGATCGGCCAGCGGAAGCGCTTCCAGGGGCTGGCCAGCAAGCCGCCGAGGTTCTTGATCGAGCGCGTCTCATTCTCCCGGGTGATGAGATCGACCGTCAGGAAGTTGTAGGCGTTGATCCAGTAGGCGAGCCTCTCCTGCCGGCCAACGACGGAATTCGGATCGGACGCCAACAGGGCCGCCAGGGCCTCGGCATGCCGCGCGTCCCTGCGCCACGACCCATAGTCGACACCCGCGTAGGCTATGCCGTTCCTGCGGGCCGGACGGACGTGGGCGCTCAACAGTCCGCCATACGCCGTCGCAAAGCGCTCGTACGATGCGTCGGCCGCGCGAGCCTCGATCGCCCCGCTGGCGAATGTCAGACCCACGGCGACGAGCGCGACCAGCGTGGCGGTCCCCGAGCGGCCCGACTTCCATTTCCGGTAGGCGACGGGAAGGAGCGCCACGAGGCCGAGCAGCGTGAACGCCATCAGGACGTCGGCCGACACGAGATCCGAGAGGCTCGAGATGGTACCGAGCTCACGGCCGAGATGCGCGTAGACGAACGTGCCGGGAACGATGCCGAGAAGGGTCGCAAGGACGTAGGTCCGCAATCCGACGCCCAGGAGGGCAGGCGCGATGTTGACGGCGAAGAAGGGAAACAGCGGCACGAGCCGCATGAAGAGCAGGTACTCGAAGGCGTTCCGGCGGAAGTTCTCCGAGACCCGCTCGGCCAGGGGGCCGGCCCGCGCGCGCAACGCGCCGCCGAGCGACGAGCGCGCGACCAGGAAAAGGATGGTCGCGCCGACCGTGGCGGAGACCACGGCGAGGGTCCCGCCGACCAGAGTGCCGAAGAGAAAGCCTCCGAGCAGCGTCATGACGGACGCCGCGGGCAGCGACAGCGCCGTGATCGCGACATAGGCGGCGAAGAAGGCAGCTCCCGAGAGGACCGGCCGTGCTTCCACGTAGGACAGAAGCTCCTCGCGCCGCGCCTTCACTGTCTCGATGTTGAGGTAGTCGGTCAGTCCAAGGGCGTAGGTGCCGAGCATCAGAACGATGATGACCGCGGCGAGAACCCATCCGCGACGGGACATGGGGCGAGACCTTTCGATCGACGATGGAAAGCCGAAGGGGACGATGATCGTTCACCAACGCGGGAGCTTGCGGAGAATCGACACGAGGCGACGCGTCCGATCGCTGAAGAGGGCGGGACTGTACCATTCCCCCGCGGCCTGCTTGGAGACCTCGGAGAACGTCGGATAGGGAAGTACGAGGGATGCGACGTCGCGGAGCTTCAACCCCTTCGCGATGGCCAGGGCCCAGAGACCGATCAGCTCACCCGCGCCGGGACCAACGATGGAGCAGCCGAGGATGCGCCCGTTCGGGAAGGCGACGACCTTCAGGAGTCCCTCCCGGCGCCCCTCGGTGACAGCGCGGTCGAGGTTACCCATAGACTTGCTGAGGCATCGGACCCTGTCGCCGTGCCGCGCCCGGGCGGTCGCGAGGGTCATGCCGACGTGGGCGAGTTCAGGATCCGTGTACGTCACCCAAGGCAGGGCACCGTAGTCCACCTTGGCCGGGAGCTGGAAGGCCAGGTTCCGGATGACGATCCCGGCATGGTAGCCGGCGACGTGGGTGAACTGCGGTCCCCCGGTACAGTCGCCGACGGCATAGATGCGTCGATTGCTGGTCCGGAGCCGCTTGTCCACGTGAATGCCCTGCCGCCCGCACTCGACCTTTGCCCGGTCGAGAGCCAATCCCTCGACGTTCGTGGCCCGGCCCGTGGCGACGAGGATGTGGGACCCCTCCAGACGGCGTGTCGCTCCGTGGACAATGGCCTCCACGACGTGTCCCGCATCCCCGTGCCGGACGGACCGGACCTCGGCGTGTTCCAGAATGTCGACGCCCTCGGCGATGAGGCTCTGCCACACCACCTCGACGAGGTCGGGATCGTCCTTCGAAAGGATCGTGCCTCGGCTGACGACGGTGACGCGCGAGCCGAGGCGCCGATGGGCCTGCGCCATCTCGATCCCGATCGGCCCGCCCCCGATGATGACGAGATGGGTGGGCACCGTCCCGACGTCGAAGAGGCTCTCGTTCGTCAGGACGCGCGCGGGATCGAGCCCCGGAATGGACGGGATGGCCGCACGCGATCCCACGGCCAGCACGAAATCGCGGGCCCTGATCGTCTCGCCGGCAACGGTCAGAGTCCGCTCGTCGAGGAAGCTTGCATGGCCGCGGATCACGCGCACGCCGAGGCCCTCGAAGCGCTCGACGGAGTCGTGGGGAGCGATCGTCGCGATCACCCCTTGAACATGCGCGTCCACCCCCTGACGGTCGGGGTCGAAGGAATGCGACGGGACGGCCGCCAGATGGGGGGTCCGGTGGGCGTGGACCAGCTTGGCAACCGCAAGCAGGGACTTCGAGGGCACGCAGCCCGTGTTCAGGCAGTCCCCGCCCATTCGCCCGGCTTCGACGAGGACGGTCCGCAAGCCGAGTTGCGCCGCACCGGCCGCCACCGAGAGACCGCCGGATCCGGCGCCGACCACGCAGATGTCGCAGTCCATTCCGTCGCTCATCCGCCGTTCCTCTCAGACTCCTTCACGCCCGCAACGTCAGAAACGGGTTGTGAGGTTGGTTAGCCACTCGGGAGACGCGGCGACGATCGCCGCCTCCGCCTTCTTGTCCAGACCCGAAACGACGAGGATGCCGACGGTCACCAGGACCGCGCCCAGGACCATCTTGCCGCCCCGGCCGGCACCGAGCAGGCGGCCGCGCCAGCGAACGAGTGCCTCACGCGACATGGTGCCGAGCAACAGCAGCGGAAGGGCGGCACCGACGCCGAACGCCAGCATGGTCATCGTGACCTGCCCCAGGTTTTCCCCGCTCGCGGCCATCATGGATGCCGCTCCGAGGGTGGGCCCGACGCAGGGACTCCAGACCGCCCCCAGGAGCAGGCCGACGAGGAACTGACCACCCAGCCCGCTTCCCTCGAAGCCGCCGAACCGATGCTCGGCCCACGTCCCGACCGGGCTCGCAGCCGTTGCGAGCCTCGTCTGAAGCCGCGGAACCATCAGGACCGCGCCGATGCCGACAAGGACGAAGCCCCCGATCGTGCGGAAGACGGCGAGGTCGAGCCCGATCGAAAAGCCGACGAGCGCGACGAACAACCCGATCGCCACGAAGGATATGGCAAGACCCGCGGCCAGCGCCGCGGGTCCCATGCGATGCTGTGAGACCGCGGTGCCCAGCACAACGGGCAAAAGCGGCAGGACGCAGGGCGACAGCGTCGACAGCACGCCCGCCAGCAGTGCGAACAGCGCGGTCACGTTCACTCTCCCTTCGTGGAGGCGAACAGGGCCGCGATGGAGGCCGGGTTCGTGTCTCCGACGGAGCGACCGGTTTCCTTGGCTCCGTCGAAGGCGATCAACGTGGACTGCATCCGGGCGTTCAATGCCCGAACGACGTCCTTCTGGTCGTCGAACGACACGTGGAAGATCTTCATGTCGGCATGCGCGGGGTCGGCCGCGAGCTTTTCGATGATCGGCTTCTGCGCGGCGCAGGTCGGACACCACGGCGCCGCGATGTCGACGACGATCGGCTTTCCGTCCGTCTGGGCCTTCTCGAAGGCGGCCATCTCAAAGGGCGCGATCTCGGCAGCGGACGCGGCGGCGCTCGCGAACGCGGAAACGGAAAGAACGATCGCCGCCGCGGCGGTCCTCAGGATCATGACGCTCATGTGTAGTCCTCCGTCTACAGTCAGGGCTACCATTTTGGAGCGGTCGATCTAAAATAACAAGCAGTCGACCGGCTCATGTCGGCGTCGTGATCCACCAGGGATTTTGCGTGATGGGGCGTAACAGGAGCTTCGAAGAGAGCGAAGCACTCGACAGGGCGGTGGAGCGGTTCTGGTCCCATGGCTATGCCGCATCGTCCGTGCGCGACCTCGGAAGGGCCATGGGCATGAACCCCGCAAGTTTCTACAACGCCTTCGGCGACAAGCGGTCCCTCTTCAAGCGGTCGCTCCAGCACTATCTGGACGGGTCGAGCCGCAAGCGTGTCGCGCTGCTCGACGCAAGCCCCGCCCCCCGGGAGGCGATCGTCGCCTTCCTAGACGCCGTCGTCGAAGCTTCGGCGCGAAGCCGGGACGGCTGCCTCCTCGTGAACTCGGCGGCAGAGGTGGCGGCGCATGACCGCGAACTCTGCGACGACGTCGCGGCCGGCCTGCGCGAGGTAGAGGAGGCTCTCCACAGGGCCGTCCTGCGCGGTCAGGCCGACGGCTCCATCTCGAATCGCCTGGATGCCGCGGCTTTCGCGAAGGCCATCCTCGGCACGATCGTCTCGATCCGCGTGATGGCGCGCACGGCCGCGGGCACTGCCTACCTCCGCGCGCTCGCGGACACACAGATCGCGATGCTGTCGCCGGTTCCGCCCGACGGGATCGGATCGAAGCACCCGACGGCCGGCGGCTGAGACGCACCGCACCGCCGCACGGACATCCCAAAACCAAGGACAACGTCATGAACCACACGACCCCGCTTCCCGGCGACAGCGCCCCCGCCCTCAGGTTCCGCGTGCTCGGAGGGGAGGCGTTCGATCTCTCGGATGCCAAGCCCGAGAATTTCACCGCCATCTTCTTCTACCGCGGGGTTCATTGCCCGATCTGCAAGAGCCAGTTGGAAGAGCTGTCCGGCAAGCTCGAGGCGTTCCACAAGCTCGGCGTCGAGGTCCGCGCGGTCTCGATGGACTCCCATGAGCGCGCCGAGCGACAGGCGACCGAGTGGAACGTCGGTGCGCTCCCGATCGGATACGGGCTGTCCGAGGAGAGCGCACGCGCCTGGGGCCTCTTCATCTCCGCCAAGGCGAAGGATCCCGAGCCCGATCGCTTCGCCGAGCCCGGGATCGCCGTCCTGTATCCCGACGGACGCGTTTACGCGCTCCATCTACAGAACGTCCCCTTCGCCCGGCCGCGGCTGGACGATCTCCTCGGGGGCCTGAAGTTCATCATCGAGAACGACTACCCGGTCCGCGGCTCGGTGCAGGCCGGGAACTGACGCCCGTCGACGCGCCACATCCCAGTCGTTGCCGGATCCCCGTTCAGAATACGGAAAATGCCCTTTGACCGAACGTCCGACCGTCCACTTCTCGCCATCTCGCCGGCATGTCGTTCTCGGCCTCGCCGGACTCGTTCTGTCGGGGTGCGCATCCCTGCCGCGCCAGCAGGCCCGGGCCATTCCGGCCGCGGCTCCCCCGCCGCCGCCGAGGCCCCTCATGTACGATGCCATGCCGGACGAGGCGTTCCCGGTTCCGGCGGTCGACGTCTCGAAGGTGGACCCGCGTTTCTGGAGAAGCGAAGTCCCAAACACAACGAACGAGCCCCCGGGGACGCTGGTGGTCGATACTGACGCGAAGTACCTCTATTTCACGCAGGCCGATGGCTCCGCGGTGCGCTACGGGATCGGCGTCGGTCGCGAGGGCTTTTCCTGGTCCGGCCGTGCCAAGGTCCAGTACAAGCGCAAGTGGCCCCGCTGGACGCCGCCGGACGAGATGGTCGCCCGGCAGCCCGAACTCGAGCCGTACTCCATCGCCAACGGCGGAATGGATCCGGGCCTGACGAACCCCCTCAGCGCGCGCGCCCTCTACATCTTCCAGGACGGCCGCGACACGCTCTACCGCCTGCATGGGACGCACCAGGAATGGTCGATCGGCCGAGCGGTCTCGTCGGGATGCATCCGCCTCCTGAACCAGGACGTCGCCGACCTCTACGAGCGCGTCCCCAACGGGACGCCGATCGTGGTGCTGCCGTCCAGCGCTCCCGCGGCTGCCGCTTGACGGCGAGCCATCCGAGCGAAGCCCATCCGCGCGGTCGGGGCGCTCCGCCGCGTCTCCTGCTGCTCGGCGGCGGTCATGCGCATGTCGAGGTGATCAGGCGCCTCGGTCTCGCCCGTGCCGGAAACTGCGAGCCGCTGCTGGTCTCCCCGGCGCGCCTCACGCCCTATTCGGGCATGCTGCCCGGCTTCGTCGCCGGGGACTACGGCTTCGACGACATCCATGTCGATCTCCCGGCGCTCTGTGCGGCCTCGGACATCGCCTTTCGGCAGGGCGAGGCCAAAGCCATCGACGCCGAACGGCGGAGCGTCGCCCTCGCCGACGGCTCGGTTCTTTCCTACGACCTGCTCTCACTCGACATCGGTTCGCGACCGTCGCATCCGAGCGGTGCCCAAGAAGGCATCGCCGTGAAGCCGATCGCCTCCTTCGCGGAGCGGCTTCCCGACCTCGACCGACTGGTGCGACGCGCCGAACAACCCGTCCGCCTTGCTGTCGTGGGTCAAGGGGTGGCGGGCGTGGAGATCGCGTTCGCGCTCCGCCGACGCTTCGCCCGCAGCCCGGACCGCCAGCCCGTCGAGATCCTGCTGGTCGGGCGTTCGAACGAACCCATGCCATCTCGCGGCGCACTCGCACGTCGGTTGGTAGCGAAGGAGCTTCGCAAGGCGGACATCGCCACGGTCGATGGCTTCGACGCGGTCGCGTTCGTCGACGGTGTGCTCGTGGCCTCCGACGGACGCCAACTCGACGTCCAGGAAGTGATCTGGACGACTTCGAGCGCGGCACCGCCCTGGCTTCGGTCCAGCGGTCTCGCTCTCGACGAACGCGGCTTCGTACGCGTCGACCGTCACCTCCGCTCGATCTCGCATCCCGCGGTGTTTGCCGCGGGCGACGTCGCATCCCTTTACGATCCCCGCCCCAAGTCGGGCGTCTTCGCGGTCCGTGCCGGCCCCGTCCTTCACCACAACCTTCGGCAGGCGCTGTCCGGTGCGACGCTGCGCGCCTTTCGGCCGCAACGGCACTGGCTGGCGTTGATCTCGCTCGCGAACGGGAGCGCGATCGCCGACAAGTGGGGACTGGCGGCGAGCGGGCGCTGGGTCGCTAACTGGAAGCGCTGGAGCGACACCAGTTTCGTCGAGCGCTACGCGATCCCGCCGCGCGCTTCATCACGAGGAGGCAACCGCCCATGAGACGAGCGAAGCATCTGACCCTTGCCGCCGCCCTGGCCCTCATGCTCCTACCGTCTGCGCTCCCGGCGGGGCCCGCGCATGCGGTCGAGGCGGCGTCGCCCGAATGGCAGGCGACGCTTGCCGCGGCGAAGGGCCAGTCCGTCCAGTTCCATGCCTGGGGCGGGTCGCCCAACATCAACGACTACATCGCCTGGGCCGGCGGCGTCGTCAGGGACCGCTTCGGCATCACGCTGAACCACGTGAAGCTCGAGGACACCGCGACCGCGGTCTCGGCGATCGTCGCCGAGAAGGCGGCCGGGCGCCTTCAGGGCGGATCGGTCGATCTCGTGTGGATCAACGGAGAGAACTTCGCGTCCCTCAAGGAGCAAGGGCTGCTGGCGGACGGCTTCGCAACGGACTTGCCGAACTGGCGCTACGTCGACACCAGCAACCCCGGGGCCACGACGGACTTCACGCTGCCGATCGAGGGACAGGAGTCTCCCTGGGGCCGCGCCAAGCTGGTGTTCTTCTACGATTCCGCGCGCACCGCCGAGGCGGACCTGCCCCGCTCCGCCGCGGACCTCATGACTTTTGCCAAGGCCCATCCCGGGCGCTTCTCCTATCCGGCACCGCCCGACTTCGTCGGATCGTCTTTCCTCAAGCAGGTGCTGCTGGAACAGGTCGCCGACCGCAGCCTCCTCGAGCGCCCCGTGGACGAGGCGGCGTTCGCCAGCGTGACGGCACCCCTCTGGACTTATCTCGACGCGCTGAACCCGCTCCTATGGCGCGGGGGGCGCGACTTTCCAGCCAACTACCCGGCCATGAAACAGCTTCTCGCCGACGGTGAACTCGACATCATCTTCGCCTTCAATCCCGGGGAGGCCTCGGCAGGGATAGCGGCGGGCGAGTTGCCCGACACGGTGCGTTCCTTCACCTTCCCCGGCGGGACCCTCGGCAACACGCACTACGTGGCGATCCCCTTCAACTCGGGCTCGCAGGCGGCTGCGAAGGTCGTCGCCGACTTCCTCCTCTCGCCGGAGGCGCAGCTCCGCAAGGAGGATCCGTCCCATTGGGGCGATCCGACCGTACTCGACATGGCCAAGCTGCCGCAGCCCGAGCGCGCCGCATTCGAGGGGCTCGACCTCGGTCCGGCGACGTTGCAAGCGTCCGAGCTCGGCCCGGTCCTGTCCGAGCCTCATCCCAGTTGGATGACCCGCCTCGAAGCCGAGTGGATGAAGCGCTACGGCACGGGACGATGATGCGGGTGGCGAGGACGAGCGCAGGCCCGGGGATCGGGACGGCGGCCGGACGGGGGTCCGGTCCCGTCGCCATCGGCGTCGCGCTACTCCTCGCCGCACCCGTCGTGGTAGGGCTGCTCGGCGTTCTCCTGCCGGCCTTCGGCTTCCTTCCGGCGCTCGGTGGCTCGTCGGCGACCACGGCGCCCTTTCGCGCCCTGTTCGCCGAGCCGGCTCTTGCGGCGTCGGTGACCCTGTCCTTCGCCACCGGGCTGGCGACCACGCTCATGTCGGTCGGGGCGACCGCGCTGTTCCTTGCGTCCTTCTCCGGCACGCGGACGTTCGCCCTCGTCCAGCGCCTCCTGTCGCCGGTGCTTTCCGTGCCGCACGCGGCAGCCGCCTTCGGCCTCGCCTTCCTGATCGCGCCCTCGGGACTGTTCATGCGGGCCGTCGCCGGCCCGTTCGGCCTCGACCGCCCACCGGACCTTCTCATCGTCGGCGATCCCTGGGGACTAGCGCTCATGTCCGGCCTTGTCGCCAAGGAACTGCCCTTCCTGCTCCTCGTCGCCATCGCCGCCTTGCCGCAGGTCGATCCCGAACGCCGGATGATGGTGGCTCGGTCACTGGGGTACGGGCGTGTCGCCGGCTTCCTCACCTGCGTCTGGCCGGGCGTCTACCGTCAGATCCGACTGCCCGTCCTGGCGGTCGCGGCATACGGTTCCTCGGTCGTCGACGTCGCCTTGATCCTCGGCCCCTCCCTCCCGCCGACGCTCGCCGTGCGTCTCGTTCGCTGGATGTCGGATCCCGACCTGTCCTTCCGTTTCCTCGCGTCCGCAGGTGCGATCCTGCAACTCGGCGTGACCCTCGCCGTGGTGGCCGCCTGGCTCGCGGTCGAGCGGGCGGCCGGAATGGCGATGGCGATCCTCGGGAACTCGGGACGGCGCGGACAAGCGGACGGAGCGGTCCGGTTCGCGGCCGCGGGCATCGTCGGCCTTGCCTTGTCGACGGTCGGCGCCGGTCTCGTCGTTCTGGCGCTCTGGTCTGCTGCCGGGCTCTGGCAGTTCCCCGACCTTCTTCCCGCCAAGCTGTCGGGAACGACCTGGCTCCGGGCCTGGTCCAGCGCGTCGGGCCCGTTGATCACCACTCTTGCCGTCGCCGCGACATCGGCCCTGATCGCGCTCGTCCTCGTCGTCGCCCTTCTCGAATCCCACCGCCGGAGCCAGCGCGGGGACGACATCCGACTGCCCCGGGTGATGGCCGGGCTGATCTACCTGCCGCTCGTCGTGCCGCAGGTCGCATTCCTGTTCGGCCTTCAGATCCTCGTCCTGTCGCTGAGGGCCGAGGCGTCCCTTTCGCTTCTCGTCGCGACGCATCTCGTCTTCGTCGTGCCCTATGTGACGCTCGCGCTGGCGGCGCCCTGGTATGCGCTCGATCCACGCTACGAACGGGTCGCGGCGGGTCTCGGGACGTCGCGCCTACGCTCGCTCCTGCGCGTCCGGCTGCCGATGCTGGCCGCGGCGCTGGCCACCGCCTTCGCCGTCGGCTTCTCCGTCTCGGTCGGCCAGTACCTGCCCACCCTCCTCATCGGCGCCGGACGCTTCCCAACGATCACGACGGAAGCCGTGGCGCTCTCGTCGGGCGGCAACCCGCGCATCGTCGGCACCTATGCGTTGCTCCAGACGCTGCTGCCGACGATCGTGTTCATCTTGGCCGGCAGCGTCCCCATGGTCTTCGCCACGAAACCGGGACGGGCCACGTGACGATGGCCGCGGGCGATGGGAACCTCGAGCTTGAAGCGGTCCGCATCTCGCTGCGCGGGCGGCTCTTGCTGGACATCGACGCGGCGATCGAGGCCGGGAGCGTCCTGACCATTCGTGGCCCGTCCGGCTCCGGCAAGTCGAGCCTGTTCGCGCTTCTGGCAGGCTTCCTGGACCCGAGCTTCACAGCCTCCGGCAAGGCGATCCTCGGCGGCCGGGATCTTCTCGCGCTTGCGCCCGAGAAGCGCGGCGTCGGCTTGATGTTCCAGGACGCCCTCCTGTTCCCGCACATGAGCGTCGGCCGCAACCTCACCTTCGCGATCCCTGCCGTCCGGCGCGGGCGTGGCCTCCGCAAGGCGATGGCGGAGGACATGCTAGAGGGGCTCGGGCTCGCCGGAACCTTCGACCGCTCGCCCATGACCCTGTCCGGCGGCCAGGCGGCTCGCGTGTCGCTGGCGCGGACGCTCCTTAGCGAGCCGCGGCTGCTCCTGCTCGACGAACCCTTCTCACGTCTCGATGCCGCCTTGCGACCGGAGATCCGCGAATTGGTGTTCCGCGAGGTCGCGACGCGCCGCATTCCCGCGCTTCTCGTAACGCACGATGCTCATGACATTCCAAAGTACGGGAAGGTCATCGAGATCGGCGGTTGATCGGATTGACTAGTGTGCTCCGAGAGCTGCGTAGCCAATGGGCCCATGCGCTCGTTGGCAATCAGCCTTGAACGTTACAACGATATTTGCATAATCACAGGGATGAACGACGACTCAGCCGTTGCCGCCCTGTCCGCCCTTGCCCATGCCGACCGCCTCGCGGCCTTCCGGATGCTCGTCCGGGCCGGCCCGAACGGCATGCCGTCCGGGGAGATCGCCGAGGCGCTGTCCATCCCGCCGACGCGCATGAGCTTCCACCTCGCGACGCTGGAGCGCGCCAAGCTCCTGCGCTCGTGGCGGGACGGACGGCGCGTCCTCTACGCGGCGAGCTACGACGACATGCGCCAGCTCCTCGCCTTCCTGACGGAGGACTGCTGTTCGGGGAACCCGGAGATCTGCGGGAACCTCGGAGCCGACCTCCTCGCCCCCTCCTGCCCGTCGGAGACCTGCTCGTGACCGTCACGATCTACCACAACCCCGCCTGCGGCACGTCGCGCAACACGCTGGAGATGATCCGCCAGTCCGGCGAGGAGCCGGAGGTCGTCGAGTACCTGAAGGCTCCTCCGAGCCGCGAGCGGCTGGTCGAACTGATCCACGCCATGGGCATCCGCCCGCGCGACCTCCTGCGCGAGAAGGGCACGCCCTACGCCGAACTCGGCCTTGGGGACCAGACGCTGTCCGACGACGCACTCCTCGACGCCATGATGGCGCACCCGATCCTGATCAACCGCCCGATCGTCGTGACGGACAGGGGTGCCGCGCTCTGCCGCCCGTCGGAGACGGTGCTGCCGCTCCTCGCCAACCCCGTCGCCACGTTCACCAAGGAGGACGGGGAGACCGTCGGAGGCTCCCGGACATGATCCCGACGCTCGTCGCGACCGCCGTCGACGATCCGGCCGGCCTCGTTGGCCTCCTGTCCGCGGCGGGGCTGCCGACTGAGGACGTGGCGGAGCCGGGCCGGGTGTTCCTGCGCTACGCCACCGAGGACGGCGAGTTCGTCGGGATCGGCGGCTTCGAACCCCTCGGCGCGGCCGTCCTCCTGCGGTCCATCGCCGTTGTCCCCGAGCACCGCGGGCGCGGCGTCGGCGGCGCGATCACGGCGGACCTGACGGAGCGCGGCCGCGACCAGGGCGCGGCCGACGCGTTCGCCTTCACTACAGGGGAACGGGCCTTCCTCGCGGCGCTCGGCTTCCGCCGCGTCGAACGGACGGAGGCTCCCGCCGCGGTGCTGGCGACTCGGCAGGCCATGGGCCTGTGTTCGGCCTCGGCCGTCCTATGGCGGAAGGAGACCGGACGATGACGGACCCCGCCGCCCTCGACCTGCCCTCCGCGGACCTCGACCAGCTTCGCTCGATCGACGTGGACGCGCTCGCCGGCCCCGGCGCCCCGACGCACCCGCCGCGCATCCTCGTCCTCTACGGCTCGATCCGCGAGCGGTCCTACTCCCGCCTCCTATCCGAGGAGGCCGGTCGCCTGCTTCGCTGGTTCGGCTGCGAGGTGCGCACGTTCGACCCCGGCGGCCTTCCTCTCCCCGACGGGGCGGACCCCGACCATCCGAAGGTGAAGGAGCTGCGCGACCTCGCCGACTGGTCGGAAGGCATGGTCTGGGTCAGCCCGGAGCGCCATGGCGCGATGACCGGGATCATGAAGGCGCAAATCGACTGGATTCCCCTGGCCCTCGGCGCCAAGCGGCCGACGCAGGGCAAGACGCTTGCCGTCATGGAGGTGTCGGGCGGCTCGCAGTCCTTCAACGCCGTGAACCAGATGCGCATCCTCGGCCGCTGGATGCGCATGGTCACGATCCCGAACCAATCGTCGGTCCCGAAGGCGTTCCTTGAGTTCGACGAGGCGGGACGCATGAAGCCGTCCGCCCTCTACCAGCGCGTCGTCGACGTCTGCGAGGAACTGGTGAAGTTCACCCACCTCGTGCGCGGTCGCTCGGACTACCTGACGGATCGCTACTCCGAGCGCGTCGAGAGCGCGGAGAAGCTGTCCGAGCGCGTGAACCAGCGCACCCTCTGATCCTCTCTCCCCCGGACCGTCCATGCTCGCCCTCGCGATCTTCGTCGCCACCCTCGTCCTCGTCATCTGGCAGCCCCGGGGGCTCGGCATCGGATGGTCGGCGCTCGCCGGCGCCGCGGTCGCGCTGGCGACCGGCGTCGTCGGCTGGGGCGATGTCGGGACGGTCTGGGAGATCGTGTGGGACGCGACGTTCACTTTCGTCGCGCTGATCGTCATCTCGCTCGTCCTCGACGAGGCCGGGTTCTTCGCCTGGGCCGCGCTCCACGTCGCCCGTTGGGGCGGGGGCAACGGGCGGCGGCTGTTCCCGCTCGTCGTCCTTCTGGGCGCCGCCATCGCCGCCGTCTTCGCGAACGACGGGGCCGCGCTGCTCCTCACCCCGATCGTGCTCGCCATCCTCCTGCGCCTCGACTTCCCGCCCGCCGGGGCGCTCGCCTTCGTCGTCGCCTGCGGGTTCGTCGCCGACACGACCAGCCTGCCACTCGTGGTGTCGAACCTCGTCAACATCGTCACCGCGAACTTCTTCGACGTGTCCTTCGGCCGCTACGCCGCGGTCATGGTGCCGGTGAACCTCGTCTCGCTGGCGGCGACGCTCCTCGTTCTGTGGGCGTACTTCCGGAAGGGCATCCCGGCAACCTACGACATGCGCCGGCTTGAAGCGCCCGGCAGCGCGATCCGCGATCCGGCCGTGTTCCGCACCGCGTTCCCGCTCCTCGGGCTCCTGCTCGTCGCCTACTTCGTGACGGGGCCGCTCGGCGTGCCGATCGCGTTCGTCACCGGCGCCGCTTCCCTCGTCCTCGTGGCGTTCGCGGGACGGTGGTTCTCCGGCGGACGCGGTGCGGTGATCGACCTGCCGAAGGTCCTGCGCGGCGCGCCTTGGCAGATCGTCCTGTTCTCGATCGGCATGTACCTCGTCGTCTACGGCCTCGGGAACGCTGGCCTGACCGACATCGCGGCGGGGGTCCTGCGCTGGCTCGCGACCCAAGGCACGTTCGTCGCCACCGTCGGGACGGGGTTCGTCGTGGCGGCGCTCGCCTCCGTCATGAACAACATGCCCGCGACCCTCGTCGGGGCGCTCGCTATCGACCGGGCGGACATGGCACCCCTGACCCGCGAGCTCATGGTCTACGCCAACGTCGTCGGGAACGACCTCGGACCGAAGTTCACGCCGATCGGCTCACTCGCGACCCTCCTGTGGCTCCACGTCCTCGCGGGCAAGGGGCAGCGGATCACCTGGGGCGCGTACATGCGGGTCGGCCTTGTTCTGACCCCGCCCGTGCTGCTGGCGACGCTCGTAGCTTTATGGGCTTGGCTCCCGGTTGTCAGATAATGTCCGCTTCAGCGTCCTTTTGATCCGGAAGCGGACTGACTGGTTTCCACCCTATCCGGTCTATGGCGGCAGAGAAGCAGACGCCCGCAAGCGGTCCATCCGCTTTCGACCCTTCTAAGACGATCAGTCCAGATTTGGACTTCCCTGAAAGCGGTCTATCGCCGTGCCTCGGTCGCCATCTTGACGGCGAGGGCTGCCAGCACCGTTCCCATGATCCAGCGCTGGACGATCGCGAACGATGGACGGCGCACGAGGAACACGGCAATCGATCCAGCAGAGACGGCGATCATCGCGTTCACGGACACGCTAATGACGATCTGCGTGGCACCAAGGACAAGTGATTGCGCCAGCACGCTTCCGTTCGTCGGATCGATGAATTGCGGCAGCAGCGACAGGTACATGACCGCAATCTTGGGGTTCAGAAGGTTGGTGAGGAAGCCCATGAGGAAGAGCTTGCGGGGGCTGTCCTTCGGCAAATCCTTGACTTGGAAAGGCGAGCGGCCGCCGGGGCGAACTGCCTGCCAGGCGAGCCATAGAAGGTAAAGGGCACCACCAAAGCGGATCGTGTCATACGCGTAGGGTACGGCTAGCACGAGAGCGGTGATGCCGAAGGCGGCGCACACCATGTAGAAGACGAAGCCGAGCGCCACGCCGCCGAGCGAGATCAGCCCGGCCACCCGCCCTTGGCAGATCGAGCGCGAGATCAGGTAGACCATGTTGGGTCCGGGCGTGAGGACCATGCCGAGCGCGATCAGCGCGAAGGCGAGCAGGGAATTGAGTTCGGGCATCGGCATCCTCCAGGGTCGCGAGAATTGTGCCCAGACGCGCGGCGCGATCCGCTCGCACTCCCCAATGGTGCCCCATCTTCAGCGTCAGTCACGCGAGCCGAGATCGGAGTATGAGCCGAAATTGCTGCGGTGCAAGCAGGACGGACTGAACGACTGCTATCTACCCTTCGCGTTCGGAAGCGGACTGGCAGGAAACCACCCTGTCCGGTCTGTGGCGGCAGAGAAGCAGACGCCCGCAAGCGGTCCATCCGCTTT